>JACDAU010000091.1 GCA_013695265.1 Chloroflexia bacterium | reverse complement strand
TTCCGCCTGTGCTCACGAAGTAGTAGCCGAGCTCACCCTTCGGCGCCTCGACCGCCTTGTACACCTCGCCCGGCGGCGCCTTGAATCCGTGGATCACGAGTACGAAGTGACGCGTCTGCCCCTCGATCGTCGTCATCGCGTCCACCTTGCTCGGCAGTACATAGTCCGGCAGGTCCGCAATCCAGGCACCGTCGGTGGGCATCTGATCCGCCGCCTGGCGCAGGATCCGCAGGCTCTGGACCATCTCCTCGACGCGGACGCGGTAGCGGGCGTATACGTCCCCGTCCGTGCGCAACGGCACCTCGAAGTCGAAACGATCGTACACCTGGTAGGGCCGCGCCTTGCGCACATCGTAGTTTACGCCGGAACCGCGCAGACACGCGCCCGTCAGGCCGTAGCTCACGGCGTCCGCTGCGGAGATAATGCCGACCCCGTGCGTGCGGCGAATCCAGATCGGGTTGTTCTTGAGCAAGTTTTCATATTCCCGGATTCTCTCGGGCATGACCTTCATGAAGTCCTCAAGCTGCTCCATCCAGTTGTTGGGCAAATCTGCGGGCATCCCACCGACGCGCATCATGCTCGTCGTCAGACGCGCGCCGCAGTACCGCTCGAACAGATCGAGAATCATCTCGCGCTCGCGGAAGGTATAGAGAAACAGGCTCAGGGCGCCGATATCGAGCGCGTGGGTTCCGAGCCATACGAGGTGGCTCGCGATGCGGGCGAGTTCGGCCATTATTACGCGCATGTACTGCGCGCGCTCCGGCACGTTCTCTTCGATCCCCAGCAGCTTCTCGATTGCCTGTATATATGCGAGATTGTTCGAGGGGGCGGCGAGGTAGTCCATTCGGTCGGTGTGCGTGATGGAATGGTAGTACTTGTGCGCCTCGGCGAGCTTCTCGGTGCCTCGGTGCAAATAGCCAATATACGGGATTGCCTGGCGGATGTTCTCGCCGTCGAGGTGGAGCACAACCCGGAGCACCCCGTGGGTGCTGGGGTGCTGCGGCCCCATGTTGAGGACCATCTCCTGTTCTTTTAGCTCGTGAACATCAAAGCGGCTACTCATTCATATCTTTCCTGGTGTCGTCTGTAGCCCAAGGCTATCGGAACGGCACATTATCCGCAGCCCAGATCCCATAGCCGCCTATCGCGAAGTCCTTGCGAAGCGGAAAGCCGTCTTCCCAGTCCTCCGGCAGCAGGATCCGGCGCAGATCAGGATGCCCCTCGAACGTGATTCCAAACATGTCGTACGTTTCGCGCTCGCCCCAGTTCGCGGCGTGCCACAGTCCCGTTAGAGTAGGAACCGCCACACCCTCGTCCACGCCGACCTTGATTCGCAGGCAGTGGTTGAGTGGAATGCTGTACAGGTGATAGACCACATCGAAGCGCGGCTCGCGCAGATCCCAGTCCACGGCGGTCACGTCTACGAGGTAGTCAAAGTTGGTCTGCTCGTCATCGCGCAGAACAGCGCACACCTCAACAATGCGCTCCCGTGGCACGCGGATCGCCGTGTCTCCACGGTGGACGACGGACTCCTCCACCACGCCGGGCAGCAGTTGCTCTAAACGTGCGACCGCTGCTACTAGCTTCTCCTCTGGCTGGTCGGTATTCTGGTCACCGGTCATGGCGCGCTCGTCTCCAGTTCGGGCAACGGATCGATGGTCGACTCCTTGACCTGACGGTCGCCACGCTGAATCATTCGCTGCAACTCCAGGATGCCGTAGAACAGCGCCTCGGGCACGGGTGGACAACCGGGGACATAGACATCCACCGGCACGATCTTGTCCACACCTTGCAGGTGCGAGTACGTTGGGTATGGCCCCCCTGCGCTGGCGCAGGATCCCATCGAGATAACCCACTTCGGATCGGGCATTTGATCGTACAACCGGCGCAACACCGGCGCCATCTTCAGCGTTACCGAGCCGGAGACGATCATGAGATCCGACTGGCGGGGCGACGCCCGAAAGAGCATGCCGCTGCGCTCCATGATGTCAAACCGCGCCGCACTCGCGGCCATCATTTCGATCGCGCAGCACGCGAGTCCGAACGTCATTGGCCAGAGTGAACTCTTGCGCGCCCAGCCAAACAGCGCGGTCCTCGTGCTCGCGATCAGATTCTGCCGCTGCTTATCACTCATCCGAGGTCCAGAGCTCCCTTCCGCCAGGCATACGCATACGCTGCGAGCAGCAACACAATGAACAGCATCATTTCCACAAATCCGTACACACCCAGCGCGTCGTACGTCACTGCCCAGGGATAGAGGAAGATCGCCTCGATATCGAAGAGGACAAAGAGCATCGCGATGGTGTAATACCGGATGTCGAAGCGCCGCTGTGCCTCCCCCGTCGGCTCGATACCGCTCTCATATGTCTCGCTCTTGACGCGTCCAGGGTTGCGCGGGGCAAGCAAGCGGCTGAGACCCAGGCTTACGGCCGCAAAGCCGATGACGATGACAAAGAAGATGGCGATGGGTCCGTAGTCAGAAACCAATTCGTACCAACCAAGTATCACTACTGATGACCGCACAGAAGCAAGCAAGCAGCTTTCCCATGTGCCTCCTTTGTGCATTATATCACGAAGTCAGACGCTGGCTTCAATGTTTCGGGCCGTGCCGCGGCGGTTATACTTTGAGGGCAAATCCTCAGTAAAGTAACACCAGATACCTAAACAGGAGCTGAACGATGCAGAGGTTATGGAGCCCGTGGCGCTCCCAGTACGTCTCCGAGGCGGGCCCCACTCAGGAGGGGTGCATCTTCTGTCGCTTTCCCGAGGAGCAGGACGACCCCGCCAACCTCGTGGCGTGGAGGGGAGAGCACACTTTCATTCTGCTGAACCGCTACCCGTACAACACCGGACACCTGCTGGTCGTGCCATATCAACACACCGCCGAACTAGGCGGCCTCCCGCACGCGACGCTCCTCGAGATGATGATGGCTCTGCGCCGCTGCGTTGCTGCCCTCGGCGAGGTGTACGGGCCGGATGGCTATAACGCCGGGATGAACCTCGGCAGCGTCGCGGGCGCGGGTATCGCTGATCACCTTCACCTGCACATCGTGCCGCGCTGGGCTGGTGACACGAACTTCATGCCTGTGCTCGCCGACGTAAAGGTCATGCCCGAACTACTGGAGCAGAGCTACGAGAAGATCGCAACAGCTCTGGGACGGCACGATGACGCAGCACAGTGAGGACGAGCACGATCTGCGAGAGCTGATACTCGCTGAGATACGTTCCGCCGGACCTATCACCTTTGAACGGTACATGGAGCTTGCCCTGTACCACCCGCAGCTCGGCTATTACAGCGGCGCACGACCGCGCATCGGGCCCGACGGGGACTATTATACGAGCACCGACGTGTCGCCGCTGTTCGGTGCAACCATTGGCCGGCAACTCCGGGAAATGTGGGAGGCGCTGAAGCGTCCGGAGCCGTTCACCATCGTGGAATACGGCGCAGGGAAGGGTCTGCTCGCCGCGGATGTGCTCGGCTGGGCGGGCGCGACGCACCCAGACTTTTATGCCGCCGTCGAATACCAGATCATAGAGCGCAGTCCCGGTATGCGCCGCTACCAGCAACAGCGGCTCGGTACCCTGCCCGTGCGCTGGGTGGAGGGCGACGCGCCACTTGGCGGCCATATCGGCTGCGCGATCTCGAACGAGGTCGCAGATGCCCTGCCGTTCCACCGGATCCGCCAGGTAGATGGGGTATTGTTGGAGCTTTGGGTTGGCGCGTCAGACGGCAACCTGCGCGAGGAGCTGAGACCGCCCTCAACCCCCGAACTCCAGGGGTACCTGGACGGTGCAGGCGTGGCGCTGTGTGAAGGACACACGGCGGAGATCAATCTGCGCGCGACGACGTGGATGCACGCGCAACTCGACGCCCTCCGGTCGGGCTTCGTACTCACCGTAGACTACGGCGCGACGGCGGACCGGCTGTACGACGGACGGTATTCGGCGGGGACATTGGCGTGTTACTATCGGCACACGCAGAACACCGCACCGTTCGAGCGAATTGGGAAGCAGGACATCACCGCGCACGTCGACTTCTCAACGCTGGCCCGCGCGGTTCGCGACGCGGGTGCAGAAGTTACCGGGTACACGACCCAGGGCTACTTCCTTGCCGCGCTCGGCTTGGGGGACGCCCTGACCGACGGGGAGCGGCGGCACCTCTCCCCGCGCGAGTTCGAGCGCGAGCGCATCGCTATCGAGCAACTCATTCGTCCGAACGGTCTCGGCGGCTTTCGCGTGCTCATCGCCCACAAGGGCATCGAGCAGCCCAGCCTTCGCGGCATCGCTCTCGGTGCCGAGGCACTGTAACACGTGCGTACAGCCCCTCACCTAGCACGATCCCGGCGACCTCTCTCACGCTCCTGGGAGTGGCACGACGCTGCGCCGCCGTTCGTCGAATTGGACGAGCGACTCGCAGCCCGCCGCGCGCAATTGCCGCACAGCGGCATCCAAGTCGCGCCCAACGTCCTTTGGCATGTGCGCATCGGAACCGAGGGTGAACGGCACACCTGCGGCTAGCAACTCGACGAGTAGTTCCGGACCGGGATAAAGCTCCGCGCACGCCCTGCGATATCCGGCGGAGTTCACTTCCACAGGCACCCCGCACTTCGCCAACTCCAGTGCTACTGTCCGGTACAGCTCGGTCGGTGGGCTTGCCGGACGATGCCCCCACTTCTTGATGACGTCCAAGTGCCCCAGCACGTCGAAAATCCCCGTCTGTGCAGCATCAATCATAAGCGCGAAGTAACGCTCGTACAGAGTCTCGATCTGCCATTCCATGTACCGGTGCTTATACGCTGGGTTATCGAACCCCCAGCCATCCACATAGTGCACCGACCCGTACACGTAGTCCCAGGGGTACGGCGCGAGGATCGCCTCCAAGCGATCTTCGTGACCCGGCACGTAATCCGCTTCCACGCCGAGTCGGACGGTGATCTCCGGGTACGCGTCCCGCAGGTCCAGCACAGTTCGAACGTAGCCTTCGAAGCTCTCCTCCGGCATCGCGATTGTCGGGTCGCGCTGTGCCGGTGGCAGCCAGTACATCGGTATGTGTTCCGCGAAACCGACTTCGACGAGGCCACCCTGTATCGCGGCGAGCACATACTCCTCCGCCGAGCCGACCGCATGTCCACAGAGGTATGTGTGCATGTGATAATCGAACAGTTCACCCATCGGCTTTATCCTCTCGCTCGCTCGTATCATACTTGCTTTCGAGCGTTGGGACCGTACACGCAGTTTCGGCGCAGCGCTGATTCGCGCGCGCCGTTTGACGCCCTCTCAGCACTGACGTAGAATCGTGGGCAGGAGGTCCGTGCTGTGATAGGGAAGCTACGAGTAGCCCTGGCCCAGATCAACACCACCGTCGGCGACATCGCGGGCAATGCCGATCTCATTTCGTCCTATGCCGCCTCTGCGGTGGAGCAGGGCGCAGATGTCGTCGCGTTCCCAGAGCTCGCAATCACCGGGTATCCGCCAGAGGATCTACTCCTCAAACCGGCGTTTCTGCAGGACAACCTGGCCTGCCTGCACCAGCTCGCGGAGCTCTCGCACGAAATCACCATGATCGTCGGCTTCGTTGACGTGGACGAGGACATCTACAACGCCGCTGCGGTGCTCCACGGGGGCGAGCTGAAGGCGGTCTACCGCAAGATGTTCCTCCCAAATTACAGCGTCTTCGACGAGGATCGCTACTTTCAGCACGGCACAACGAGCGGCCTGTACGAGTTGGGCGGAGCAGGGATCGGGGTGAACATCTGCGAGGACATGTGGTACCCCACGGGGCCAACCGATGTGCAGGCCATGGGCGGCGCGGAGGTAATCATCAACATCAGCGGCTCACCGTACCGCCGAGGTGTGCTGCAACATCGCGAACGCATGCTGGCCACCCGTGCCCAGGACCACGGCGTGTACGTCTGCTACCTCAATCTCGTAGGAGGTCAGGATGAGTTGATCTTCGATGGCGGCAGTACTATCTACGACACTGGCGGACAGCTTATTGCCCGTGGCCCGGCGTTCCAGGAGGCGCTGATCGTCGCTGATCTCGATGTCGAGTCTGTGTTCCGACAACGGCTCCATGACCCACGCGGCAGGAAGGCAGACGCCTCGTTCCGTTCCAGCCAGCCATTGCACCGGATTGACCTCGGCGTACCACTCGGCGAGCGAGAACCACCGGGCATCGAGCCTCCGGTGTTTTCTCCCCTGGAGCCAACGGAAGAGGTGTACGAGGCGCTCACGCTCGCGCTGCGCGACTACGTGAACAAGTCCCGCATCGGGCGCGTGTTCGTCGGCCTCTCCGGTGGAATCGACTCCAGCCTGGTTGCGACGGTTGCGGCGGACGCCCTCGGCCCGGAGAACGTCACTGGCGTCACTATGCCATCGCGCTACAGCTCGGATCACAGTCGGTCTGATGCGGAGCAGCTCGCACAAAATCTCGGCATTCGGCTCACGTCTGTGCCCATCGAGGCGCCATACGCCGCCTTGTTGCAAACGCTCGCGGAGGAATTCGCGGGGACGGAGTTCGGCCTTGCGGAGGAGAATCTGCAAGCGCGCACGCGAGGCGTGATACTCATGGCACTGACGAACAAGTTTGGTGGAATCGCCGTCACGGCAGGCAACAAGAGTGAGACCTCCGTCGGGTATGCGACGCTGTATGGCGCGGATACTACGGGCGGCTTCGCGCTCCTGAAGGACGTTCTGAAGACGCAGGTCTATGAACTCTGTCGATACCGCAACACACGGGGCGCGGTGATCCCACAAAATGTGCTGGAGAAGCCGCCGAGCGCGGAGTTGCGTCCCGATCAACGCGATGCGGACAGCCTCCCGCCTTACGATGTGCTTGATCCGATTCTCCAACACTATATCGAGGGTGACCACAGTCTTGACGAGATCGTCCGGATGGGGTTTGAACGGGAGATCGTCGCTCGCGTGCTCACACTCGTAGACGGAGCGGAGTACAAGCGGAGGCAATCTCCCCCCGGACCAAAGATCACGCCACGCGCCTTTGGCCGTGACCGGCGTTTGCCCATCGTTAACCGCTATGGCCGAGTCTGAAGCACCGACGGCTCGGTAACCCCGAACCACTAGTTGTTCGCCGACGCCGGAGGATCTCGCCACAGTACCCAGGCACCGCATGCACCGCGAGGAAAGACCGATGAAGCGGACGACGCGACGAATCGCTCCCCGAACACGCACCGTCGATCGGGTTGGCGCGGCGTGGCGGCTGCTCAGTTCCTCGCGCACCGCGGCACTGCTGCTGACTCTGACCGCTCTGGCGATCCTCGCTGGCGCTCTGTTGCCACAGTCGCCTCGGTCCGTTCGCACTGATCCGCTCGCCTATGTGGCGTGGATCGAGGAGCTACGACTGGTCCTGGGGCCAGCCGTTACCT
>JACDAU010000079.1 GCA_013695265.1 Chloroflexia bacterium | reverse complement strand
GCCCTCGTCATACTCCACGCGCACCTGCTTAGCGGGGATGTCCACTCGCACGGCTTGCACGCCCTCGACCGGGGTGAGTGCCTGCGTGACTGTTCGCTCGCAGTGCTCGCAACTGATGTCCGGGACGTTGAGTGTTACTGTCTGTGTCATATTGCTCCTCTTTCTGTGCTACGTGCCTACTCTGCGCGGACCACGAAGTCCGCCGTGATGACCTGCCCGTCGGCGGTCTGAAACTGTCCCCACACCTTATAGAGGCCGGGTGCTGGGAAGGTGTGGTGGAACGTGATCTCAGGCCCGAGGCCGGTCGTCGATTCAGCGTGCGCGCCCTCCGACTCGTGCCCGGTCTCCGCCGCGCCACCGTGCCCAGCGCTCGCGGCCTCGCCGTGCGTGTGGGCAAACTCCCCGCCCTGCGCGGACACGACCGCCACGTGCGCCGCCGCGCCCAGATAGGGCTTCAGATCCGTCACCGGCTCACCATCACGGGTGAGCGTGAACGTGAAATCCGCCTCCTCGCCCACCGGCACGTTTGGCGGCTCGGCGAGCGCGACCGTGGTTCCGCGCACGGTCTTTGCGGCAAGGTCCGGCGCGAGCTGCGGCGGTGAGCCCGCACCGACGCCAACGACGATCTCTTGCCGGTCAAGCACCTTGCGCCCGTCGCGCACGAACTCCGCGTAGAGCGTGTACGGCCCCGCCTGTGGGAACGTCGTCGTTACCGCGTACGTGCCGTTTGCGTCGAGCTGTGGGTGGATGTGCTGGAACCCTGCGAGGTCCCGGCTCACCGCGATCAGGTGCATCGGCCGCTCGTGGTCCAGTGGCAGGTCCGTGATCGGCCGCCCCGTTCGTGCGTCCGAGACGTTGTACCCCAGCCGCACCGGCTGTCCTGGGAGCGGGGTGGCCGGCGCGGCGTCAAGGCCCACGCGCACTCCCGCGCTCGCCGCATCAACGACCTGCTCACCCGCCATACTCATGCCTCCGGCGTCCGCGCTCTGCTCGCTGGCGTGTCCCATGCCCATCTCGCCGCGCGCCCCGAAGTACAGCGCCGCCGCTCCCACCCCGAGCGCCACCACCGCGATCCCCGCGAGATACGCATACTCCGCCGCGCGCTCGCGCATGCTCGGGTGCAGGATCGCCTCCGCGTCGCGCGGTTGCTTGAAGCGGCGCAGGCGCAGTGCGTTCGTCACCACGCTCACGGAGCTCATCGCCATTGCCGCCGCTGCGAGCACCGGGTCGAGCAGCACCCCAAAGAAGGGATACAGCGCGCCCATCGCGACCGGAATGAGCAGCACGTTGTACGCGAATGCCCAGAACAGCCCCTGCTTGATCGCCCCCACGGTCTTTCGTGAGAGCGCGATCGCCGTCACGATGCCCCGCAGGTTGCCGCCGACCAGCGTGATGTCGGAAGCGGCCATCGCCACGTCCGCGCCGGTGCCGATCGCCAGTCCCAGGTCTGCCCGCGCGAGCGCCGGGGCATCGTTGATCCCGTCGCCCACCATCGCCACCGTTTTGCCCTGTCCCTGGAGCTCACGGATCTTTCCCTGCTTTTGATCGGGCAGCACCTCAGCCAGCACCCGCTCCGGCTCGATCCCCGCCTGCGCCGCAATCGCCTCTGCCGCGCCACGGTTGTCTCCTGTGAGCATCCACACGTCCAGGCCGAGCGCCCGGAGCTGTGCGACCGCGTTTGGCGACTCCTCCTTCAGCGTGTCCGCCACCGCGATCAGTCCGCCGGGCACGCCGTCGATGACGGCGTACATCGGCGTCGACCCCGTCGCGGCAAGCTCGTCCGCGACCGAAACAAGTCCGTTGAGGGTGATCCCGGACTCCTCCATTAGCGCGCGGTTCCCGACCAGCAGCTCGCGCCCCGCAACGGTTGCCCGAATGCCCCTGCCGGGAATGGACGCGAAACCCTCTGCAGCGGGCAACTCCAGGCCAAGCGTGCGCGCCCTCGCCACGATCGCCTCACCAAGCGGGTGCTCGCTTCCGACCTCCGCCGCCGCCGCCAGGGCCAGCAACTCGTGCTCGGTCGTCCCCTCGCCCGCGACGATCCGCGTCACGGTGGGCTTGCCGCGCGTGAGCGTGCCCGTCTTATCGAGCACGATCGTGTCGATGCGCCGCGCCGCTTCCAGCGCCTCGCCCCCCCGGATCAGTATGCCGTGCTCCGCCGCCTTGCCGGTGCCGACCATGACGGCGGTTGGCGTGGCGAGCCCCAGCGCGCAGGGACAGGCGATGATGAGCACCGCGATGGTGGCGGTGATCGCGACGGTCAGCGATCCGCCGAACACGAGCCAGCCGACGAACGTCAGCGCGGCGACGCCGAGCACCACCGGCACGAAGTAGCCGGAGATGGTGTCCGCGAGCCGCTGCATCGGCGCCTTCGACCCCTGCGCCTCCTCCACGAGCCGGACGATCTGGGCGAGCGCGGTGTCGCGTCCCACCTTCGTCGCCTCGAACACGAAGCTGCCCGAGGTATTGAGCGTTGCGCCGATCACGGCGTCACCGCGCGACTTCTCGACGGGCAGCGACTCGCCCGTCAGCATCGACTCGTCGAGCGCCGACCGACCGTCCCGGACCACGCCGTCCACTGGCACTTTTTCGCCCGGCCGCACTCGGACCAGGTCGCCAACGCGGACCTGCTCGACCGGGATGTCCTGGTCGACGCCGTCGCGTATGACTCGCGCCGTCTTTGCCTGAAGGCCCATCAGCGCCTTGATCGCCGCGCCGGTGCGCTTCTTCGCGCGCGCCTCCATCCACCGGCCCAGCAGGATCAGCGCGATGATGATCACGGCGGTCTCGTAGTACAGGTCGAACGGGAACCCCCAGCGCTCGGCCAGCGTCGGCCACAGCGTGACAAACGCGCTGTACCCGTACGCGACGCTTGTGCCGACCGCGACGAGGGTGTTCATGTTCGTGCTGCCGTGTTTCGCCGCAGCCCACGCGGCCTGGTAGAAGCCCGCGCCTGCCCAGAACTGCACGAGCGTCGCGACGATCAGCAGCACCGGCGCAATGAGCAGCATGTCCACGCCCAACGGCACGTACATCAGCGCCATCATCGCCAGTCCTGCCGCCAGGCTCACGGTCCACTTGCGCCGGAGAACGTCGATCTCTCGCTGCCGTTCCACCTCACGCGCATCAACGGGGTCTGCGGACGGCTGTGCGGGCGCCTGCGTGTCCTGCTCCGTGGCGCGCACCTCCCCCACCGTGTAGCCAGCCTTCTCTACCGCAGCCCGAAGCTTCGGCAGGTCCGCGACCGACGGGTCGAACACAACGCGCGCCTTCTCCGTCGCCAGGTTCACGCCGGCATCCTCGACCCCCGCGACCCGTGCGAGTGCCCGCTCCACGCGGCGCACGCAACTGGCGCACGTCATCCCTTCGATGGGAAGCGACACCTCCGAGGACCGGCTTGCGCCCGCCGCTTTGGAACTTTCCGCCGGGCCGGACGACGAGTCAGGCGCCTCCGTCGGCAGCTCCCGCACCTGATATCCCGCCTTCTCCACTGCGGCCTTCAGGTCGCGCGGGGTGGCTAGCGCCGGGTCGTACACGACCCTGGCGTTCTCCGTGGCGAGGTTCACCCCCGCTTCTCGCACGCCCTCCACCTTCGACAAACGCTTCTCAACCCGCCGCACGCAGCTCGCGCACGTCAACCCCATGATCGGCAGCGACACCTCGCGGACCGAACCCTCGGAATGCCCCGCGTCTTCCCTTGTTCTTTCCTCTGTCGTCATCTGTGTTCTCCTTCGTCCCCATACCCGCTGGGAGGGGGTACAGAGCAGGCAAAGTTGCGGCGGTCTGTGCCCTGTGCCGTAGGGGCGTTCAACTGAACGCCCTCGCACGACCCACCGCGCACTGTTCTACCGGCGCGACACCTCAAACAACTGCACGAGCTCGCCCAGCACCTGCTCATCCCGCCCGTCGCGGATACCCTCCGGTACGCAGTGCCCGATGTGATCGCGCACCAGCACCTCGTCGAACTTGTCCAGCGCACGCCCGATGGCGTGTGTCTGCTTGAGGATATCGACGCAATACGCGTCCTCCTCGACCATCTTGCGGATGCCGCGCAGGTGTCCCTCAATGTAGCTCAAGCGCTTCAGCGCGTCTTCCTTGCTCGTCCTCATATTTCCTATCCCTGCTCGCTTCGCCACCTTCATCCCTACCCCCTGGGGGTGGGTATAAGCTACTATACGGCCTCCCGGCGACGCTGTCAAGCCCTCGGGGCGTGCGCTGGGGCATTCAAGCTCTGCGGCCATGACCGCGAAGCGACCGACTCTCGCAGATGGTCGCAATGTGCCCGACACAATTGGTGCTTGGAGGGCAACCCGACTCCCGCGGCGCCAGAACCAGGCGGATCAGGCGCGGGGGTGTAACCCGGACAGAATGACCGCGACGAGTCGGCGGACCGCAGTCTTGGACGGCAGACTGCTGGCTGCTGCGAGGGCGTGAAGGCAGTAGCTCGCAAGCTCGTCCGGCGCAACATCATCCCGGAAGTCGCCGACCTCGGCGGCCTCGATCAGCAGGTCCTGGATGAGTTCGTGGAGGTGCTGCTGCGCGCGGGTGATGTGCTCGCCTCGATGCACGAGTGCCGCGAGCTCGGAACCGTGAGGTCGCTCGTACGTCATCAGCGCGTACGCCTCAAGCACCGCTTTGAGCCGATCCCCCGCGTCGCCGGCCTGGTCCCGGACTGCGGCGAGCTGTTCGAGGTGGCTGGTGACCTGACGCTCGTGCCAAGAGGCCAGGATCGCTTCGACATCTGGGAAGTACTTGTACAGCGTCGCGCGTCCAATGCCGGTCTCCTCGGCGATTTTCGACATCGTCACCGACGTCAAGCCGTGCTCCGCCACCAGCGCCGCGGTAGTGTCCATGGTCGCGTCGCGCACCGCGCGGCGGTGTGCCTCCATAGTTTCGTTCCATAGCTTGGGCATCACCTCAGTATACATGACGGCGATGCACATACACTATGATTTGACAACGACATAGTGTCTCGATAAACTGTCACCGTGACGATAACCTTGACAAGCGACCACGGCAAAGGAGAGTACGCACATGGCTGAGCCGTCCCCGTACCCTGGCACCGACGACGACACCCGCGTGGAGCCCGGTCGCGGATCGCCCCCTGGCACGCCGCGCTGGGTGATACTATTTGGGATCATCGCCCTCGTCGTGGTCCTGCTGGTCGTCATCATGCTGGTTGCCGGCGGTGGTAGCCACGGCCCCAATCGCCACACATCGTCCGGTGACCCTGGTGACGACACACTGCCCTCCAGCGTCATCATAGTAAACCACACACCGTCCGGCGGTGGCCCTGGTGGCAACGGATGACCATGGCACCCGGCCTACGCAAGCTCGTGCTCACCACGCATATCACTACCTCGGTCGGCTGGATCGGGGCGGTCGTTGCGTACCTGGCTCTCGACATTACTGTTGTGACCAGCCAGGATGCTCAGACGTTGCGTGCCGCCTATCTCGCAATGGGGTTGATCACGCGGTGGGTCATCATCCCGTTGGCCTTCGCCTCGTTCTTGACCGGGTTGGTCATTTCACTCGGGACCAAGTGGGGCTTGTTCCGTCACTATTGGGTCCTGATCTCACTCGTGCTGACAGTCCTCGCCATCCTTGTCTTGCTGGTGGAAACGCAGACAATCAGCTACTTCGCAGACATAGCGGCAGATCCGACAACATCCAGTGACGATCTCCGCGCGCTGGGGAGCACACTGGTCCATTCCGTTGGCGGCCTGCTGGTGTTGCTCGTGATCACGGTACTCAATGTGTACAAGCCCCAAGGCATGACTCCGTACGGGTGGCGTAAGCAGCACGAGCGGCGTAGGGCGTCGCAGCAAAGCAAGCAGGATGAGCAGCGTAAGGTAGCACAGCCGTAGACTCAGCGACCCTTGCTCGGCCTCTGAAGGATACGATTACCGGTCGGAGTGGCGCTGTCTATAATGATGGTATGCGACATGTTTCACACGCGATAACACCTGGCTGCGGGCATGCCTCGTCTGGCATGCGTCTGGTGTTCACCATGCTGGCCGTCGCGGTCCTCACCGCCCACGCCACCCATCTACCGATGCTGCTGACGTGGCACGGTGCCGCCGCGCCGCTCGCATACTCCTCCGAGGGAACCCATCACGGCGCTGAGTCCGGTCATACGACGCAGGCCGCCTCGAGCACGTTGGCTGCGCCGGCGCATACCGAGGCCTGCTCCAGCACCTTGACGCTGGAGTCTCGGCGCGACCCCTCGCCTGGCGCCTGTACCTCCCATATTCCATCGCGGCCATCCACAGCCCCGCAAATCGAGTCCTCCCGTCCCTCCGTCCCGGAGCCACCAAAGCTCCCGCCCGCGAAATGGCGCGCCTTCTTACAGATTTACCGCATTTAATACCATCCTCCTGCCAACGCATTCCCGTGGCCGGTGGGGGCGACCTGCGCCCTGGTGTCGGCCCAATTCTCATCCACGACAGGAGGCAAAATTGAAGCGTCTATTCGTACTCACCGCAATCATTGGGCTGTTACTCGCAGCCTGCGGTTCCGCCAATGACAATGAGCAGCCGGGCGGCGGAAATCCCAATTCCGCTGACCCCGCCGCAACCAGTTCAGAACAGTCGGATATGCCCGGGATGGCAGCTACGATGACCCCCGGTGCGGACCCTTCGGGCATGGGCGGCGAAAGCACGGCGACCGATGGGATGAGCTTCGATCAGATGTTCATCGCCGGGATGGTCCCCCATCACCAGTCGGCAATCGACATGGCGGATATGGCCCGGACCAGGGCCGAGCATAAAGAGATCGGGCAACTGGCGAGCGACATCATCTCCGCCCAACAGAGGGAGATCGGTCAGATGCGGACGTGGTACAAGCAATGGTACGGCACCGACCAGATCCCACAAATGGACGAGCAGATGATGGGAGAGATGATGCCAGGCACGGACATGGAAGGTATGGAGGCAACCGACCTGAGCAAGGCCGAGCCCTTCGACAAGGCGTTCATCGACGCGATGATCCCGCATCACCAGAGCGCGGTGATGATGGCCCAGCACGCCCTGAAACAGGCAAAGCGGCCCGAGATCAAGCAACTGGCCCAGGAGATTATCGCCTCCCAGGAGCAGGAGATCACCCAGATGAAGCAGTGGCAGACGGCCTGGTACGGTTCGTAAGGTCGCTACGGAGTGGGGCACCGGGGAACCTGCGCCCCACTCCGTGCTATATGGGGTGATGGAGGGAACGATGCAACTTCAGATTGTTTGGTGGCAGTGGCTGGACTGGCGGCTTGTGATCACCGGCCTTGCCGGAGCCACGGGAATGGCGCTCCTGATCGGGATCCCGACGAATGTGATATCCAATGGGTACTTCACCTGGATGACGCCCGTGCAAGGCGGCGGCGCGGCATCACTGGCGCGTAGGTTCGGTTCCACTGCGGATCGCGGAAGTCATCCCGAACCACGCCTTGTCATCCCGAACGCCGTGAGGGATCCGTAGCCCCCAACCACGGATTCCTCGCAGGCTCGGAATGACAGATGCTCTCACGAAAATGAATCTGTGCTCCACGCTGTCTACTCCCAAAATACGGCCTGCTGCGCGGCTCTCCACGGTAC
>JACDAU010000038.1 GCA_013695265.1 Chloroflexia bacterium | reverse complement strand
CTCGTACGTCGGTGAGCGGGTCGTCGCGGATGTCCGTAAGAGCCTGTACGCACACATGACCCAGCTCCCACTCGGGTACCTGAACGACCGGCGCACGGGCGAGCTTATGTCGCGTATCACGAATGACGCGACGCTCCTGCAATCGAACGTCACGAACAACCTGCCCGGCGTGCTGGGCCAAGCGGTTGTCCTCGTCGGTGCAATCGCGATCATGGTGTGGACGGACTGGCGGCTGAGCGTCGCGATCGTGCTCACGCTCGTGCCCATCGCGCTCTTCGGACGGGTCTTCGGCGGGCGGCTGCGCAGGCTGAGCAACCAGACCCAGTCGGAGCTTGGCGACGCGAACGCCGTGCTGGAGGAAACGCTCGCCGGGGTGCGAGTCGTCAAGGCGTACGGCCGCGAGGAATACGAGGCCGGACGCTTCGGGGCGGCGGTCGACCGGGCGTTCCGTACCGCCCTCCGTCGTGCCCGCGTGCGCGCCGTGTTTGTGCCGGTCATCACGCTACTGGGTTTCGGGGCGGTCACGTTCGTCCTCTGGTACGGCGGCAGGGAGGTGCTCGCCGATAGACTCAGCCCCGGCGCGCTTGTGAGCATGCTCGTGTACATGCTGCTCATCATCGGCCCGATCGGCACCCTCACCACGCTGTACAGCCAACTTGCGGAAGCGCTCGGTGCGGCGGAGCGGATCTTTGAGGTGCTCGACGAGCCCATCGAACCGCTCGGCATCGTCGGCGCCGTGTCGCTCACCCAGGTTCACGGCAAGATCGAGCTGCGCGATGTTCGCTTCTCGTACACGGGTGGCGCGGACGTGCTGCACGACGTCACGCTGGCCGCGGAACCGGGGGAGGTGGTGGCGATCGTCGGCCCATCAGGAGCGGGTAAGACCACGCTGGTTAACCTGATCCCCCGGTTCTACGAGCCACAGCATGGACAGGTGTGCCTCGACGGCTACCCGATCCGCAGCCTCGCGCTGGACAGCCTGCGTGCGAGTATCAGTATCGTCCCGCAGGAGACCCTGCTGTTCGGCGCGAGCGTGCGGGAGAACATCCGATACGGCAGGCTCGACGCGAGCGACGCGGCGATTGAGGAAGCGGCGCGCGCAGCGAACGCAGACGATTTCATCCGCCGCCTGCATGATGGATACGACACCCTCGTTGGCGAGCGGGGCGTGAAGCTCTCCGCCGGACAACGGCAGCGAGTGGCGATCGCGCGCGCACTGCTGCGGAACGGCCCCGTGCTAATCCTCGACGAGGCGACTGCGGCGCTCGATAATGAGTCCGAGGCGCTGGTGCAGGATGCCCTGGAGTCCTTGATGCGAGACCGGACGACCCTCGTCATCGCGCACCGCCTGTCCACCGTGGAGCGGGCGGACCGAATCATCGTGCTCGACGCGGGGAGGATCACCGAGCAGGGCACGCACACTGAACTGATCAACCTCGAAGGACTCTACTACCGGCTCTACACCCGCTCGTTCTTCGCCTCGCGACCGATGGCGCCCGCCGAGGCGGAACACGGTTGCTGACGGCTCCGAGTGACACTGAATCTAAGTAGACGCCGCCGCTTTATCGCGTGTAGAGGGACAGCATGCGCTGTTCTTGAGGGGCGAAAAGACACCAGCCTTCAATCGGAAAGCGTATGGCCCGTTGCTGTACAGCCGGGGTTGAAAGCATTGCATCCCACAGCAAGGTGTGGTGGTGGGGTTGCACGGGCGTTCAGTTGAACGCCCCTACAGCGGTGGGCGCCACCCTTGCGCCGGGCAGGGGCAGGTCTCCGTGCCTGCCCGCGGGCCGCAGCCCGCTCCCTGCCATTCTGGAGGTTCGATCTTCTTGCTCACCGCTGTACGGTCGGCGCTGTGCAACCACCTGCGCGTTGAAACAAACCCCTACTCCTCCACGTAGCCGTGCAACTCGGCGCCGGTTTGTTCATCGCGCGCCTCGTTCGGGGCGTTCAGGGCATCGGGCGCGGGGATGTTCGCCGCCATCGCACCCTCGCGCTCGTGCAGCGGGGTTGCGCCGGGACCGGGAGTTTCGCCCGGCACGGGCGTGCCGATCTGCGTGCCCGCCACACCCTGCGTCTCCACTGGGTCCACAGTGCGCCCAGTTTCACCGAGGCACCGCTCGACCCAGGCGTGGAGCTTCGTTTCCAGATCCCGCGCAACCTCCGGGTGCTGCTCCACGACGTTGTGCTGCTCGTGGGGGTCGGCGTCCAGGTCGTACAACTCCTGCATCGGGCCACCGTGGGCATCCTGTACGAGGGCGTGGATCAGCTTCCACTTCCCCTCGCGGATCGCCCGCTTCTGTTGCCACGTCGCCTCGGAGTAGAAGATCTGCGTATAGTTAGTGTCGCGCAGGCCGTACAGCGGCGGAAGCAGACTCAGCCCCTCCATTGCGTCACGGTCGGGAATACCCGCGAGTTCCAGCAGCGTGGGGGCGATATCCGTGTTCTGCACCCATCCCGGCACCCGGCGTCCCTCCGGCAGCTTGCCCTGCCAGGAGAGGATCAGCGGCACGTGGACGTTCGCCTCGTATAGCCCATGATGGTCGTAGTAACCGGGGTGGTCGTTCAGGACCTCGCCGTGGTCCGCAGTAAGGATCACCAGCGTCTCCTCCTGAACCGGACCGAGGGCATCGAACACGCGCTGGAGATGGGTGTCCATGTACCGAGTCTCCCCGTCGTACAGGCTGTTGACGTACTCGGCATCCGTAACGCCCGGCATCCACTCGTGGAAGTACCACTTGAACGGGTTCCAGTTCCACGCCTCGTCCATGCTGTGGTTGTTCACGTCGTACGGATCACGACCTTCGGGATAGAACATGCGGTCGTAGGGCGGCGGCGGGAGATACGGCGTGTGCGGATCCCAGTAGTGGACGAACAGAAAGAACGGCCGCTTTTGGCCGGTCAGCCGCTCAATGACGGGGAGCGCGGCATCCGTGACCGTTTCCGCGCGACGCAACTCCGTCGGCACTGAGCGCTCCCACTCGTACGTGACGTACTCCTCGAAGCCACGATCGAAGTGGCGGCCCATGCTGTCCACTGCGGCTGTTGCCCAGCCATTCTCCTGCAAGATCTCCGGCAGGAGCCGCACCCCCTCGGTGACGGGGTACTTGCCGCCGATGTTCAGGATGTTGTGGGTGATCGCCTCCTTGCCGGAGAACA
>JACDAU010000035.1 GCA_013695265.1 Chloroflexia bacterium | reverse complement strand
CAGTGCGGTCAGGCCGGGCCGGGCGAGCGTGCTTGCGGGGCTGGTATCCGTAAACGTCGTGTCCTCCCCGATAGTGTAGCCTAGCTCCGCAGCAAGCCCACGGCACGCGGCGAGCTGTTCCTCCGCGGGGGTGCGGAGGTGGTCTGACGGCTCCGGCGTTCGGGCGTAGAGCGCGGCGGTGTGGCCAACGCCCACGCGGGGGACACGAACGGGTTCCATAGCGGTCGCGTCTCCTCTCAGTGTAAGCCGTAGCAAGGTGCGGCTCTCTGTGGCTGGTCAGGCACGGGGGGCAGGCACGGATACGTGCACCCTGCAGGGCACCACGACGCTGTATCGGTATTAGGCAAGGTCGAAGCGAGGGCCGATGTCCGCGCCGATCGCGCGGAGGTTCTCGATCACTTTGTAGTACAGCGGGACGCCGTCGCGCTCGTGCTGCTCGGTGAGCTCCCACTCCTTCTCGCCCGCGACCCAGATACGTGCCTCGCCTTCGGCTCTGGGGGTTTCCTTGAGCATCCGGATGTACGCGTCCATCTCCGCCTTGAACTCTTCGGCGGGGCGGAAGCCGTCGATGCGGGTGGCGCTGAAGAAGTGCCCCGTGCCTGCTGGCTCGTTTTCTGAACCGTGCAGCCCATCGACGTGGACGCCCCATCCTGAGCCGGCGAGCACCCCGGAAAGGATGTCGACCATCACGGAGAGGTTGTAGCCCTTGTAGCCCGAGAACAGCGCGGTCCCGCCGAGCGGGAGGATACCACCACCGGCCCGCCGGTCCATCGAGTCGAGGACCGCAGCTGCGTCGTCGCTTGGCCGGCCCGAGGCATCCACCGCCCAACCGAGCGGCAACGGCAGCCCCTTCCGCCGGTACACCTCCAGCTTGCCTCGGGGCACCACGGTTGTCGCCATGTCGAGCACCCATGGCCGCTCGCGGAGCGCCGGGACGGCGACGGCGATCGGGTTCGTGCCCGTGACCGCGACCCGCGCGCCCGTCGGCACAAGCAGCGGGGAGGAGTTCGTGTACGCCTGCCCGATCATGTCGTGCGGCAGCGCCATCATCGCCCAGTGGCCCGCGATGCCGTAGTGGTTGCTGTTGCGCACTGCGACCGCGCCGTGTCCGGTCTGCCGCGCCTTCGCGATCGCGAGCTCCATCGCGAACTTCGAGGCGGGCTGCCCGAGGCTGTTGCCCGCGTCGACGGTGGCGGTTGAGGGGGTCTCGTGGACGATGACCGGCGCCGCGTGTGCCTCCGTGCGACCGCTCCGGACTCGCCCGGTGTATCCGCCGAGTCGGGCGACGCCGTGGCTCTCGATGCCGCGCACATCGGAGGCGACAAGGTTCTCCGCCGTCGTGCGGGCGTCCTCCTGGGTGACGCCGATACTGCTGAAAACGGCGGCGACCCACGCCCGGAGCGCCTCCGCGTCCACCACGGCGTACTCCGCGGGTTGGATCTGTGTTGCCTGTTCGGTCAATCCGGTCTCCATCTCTGGGGAGCAGGTTCGGAGACCTGCCCTCACGGTGTGGTGCGTGGTCTAGCGTATGGGCGTGGCGGTGGTGCTCTCGACCTCGCCCGCGCCCGCGCCGGTGAGCACAAGCTGCACGGGCACGCGCCGGTTGCCCTCGCCCTCCGGGAAGATCTTGCCGGGGTTCAGGATATTGTTGGGGTCCATCGCCGCCTTAAGTGAGCGCATGACCGCAATTGTCGCCGGGTCGAGAGCGATGCCGAGGAACTCGCGCTTGAGGATGCCCACGCCGTGCTCGCCAGTGATCGTGCCGCCGAGCGCGACCGCGGCCTCGAAGATCTCCGCCGCCGCCGCCTGCACCCGCTCGACCTCCTCGGGGTCGCGCTGGTCGAAGAGCAGGTTTGGGTGGACGTTGCCATCGCCCGCGTGCCCCCAGATGGGCATCAGCAGATCGTATTTCGCGCCGATCTCGCGGCAGCGGCGGATCATCGCGGGCACGGCGCTGCGGGGCACTGAGACGTCCTCACCGAGCTTGTTCGGCTTGAGGCGCGCGGTGGCGGGGCTGACCGCGCGACGGGCCGCCCACAGCTCCTCGCCCTCCGCCTCGTCGCGGGCCAGCTGCACGCTCGCGCCGTTCGCGCGGAGGATGCCCGTGATGCGGTCCATCTCATCCTCGATCGCGCCCTCATGGTTTCCGTCGCACTCGACGAGCAGGATCGCCTCCGCCTCAGTCGGGAGGCCGAGGTGACGGACCTCCTCGACGATGCGGATAGATGTCTGGTCCATCAGCTCCAGCGCGGCGGGAACGATGCCCGCGCGCGTCACGTCCGCAACGGTCTGACTCGCGCCATCGAGCGTGGGGAAGATCGCCATTGCGGTGCGCTTGAACCGGGGTCGGGGAATGAGCCTCAGCGTGATCTCCGTGACGACGGCGAGGGTGCCCTCGGAGCCGACCAGGAGCTGCTCGAGCTGGTAGCCGGTGACGTTCTTGATGACGCGCCCTCCAGCCCTGCCGATCTGCCCAGTGGCGGTGACGTACTGGAGGCCGAGCACGTACTTGCTCGTGACGCCGTACTTGAGGCAGCGCAGCCCGCCGGCGTTCTCCGCGACGTTGCCACCGAGGGTGCTCTGGTGCAGGCTGGAGGGGTCGGGCGGGTAGTAGAGCCCGCGCGCCATGACGGCCTTGTCGAGGTCGTGGGTGAGCACGCCGGGCTGGACGACGGCGAGCAGGTTGTCCGTGTCGATCTCCAGGATGCGGTTAAGCTGCGCGAGGTTAAGCACGATGCCGCCGCTCGTGGGGATCGTGCCACCGGAGAGGTTCGACGCACCGCCTCGGGGAACGACGGGGATCCGCTCGCGGTTCGCGACCTTGAGCACGGCGGCGATCTGCTCAACGCTGCGCGGCAAAACGACACACTCCGGACGCGCTTCGAGCCATGTGCCGTCGATTGAGTAGCTGATAAGGTCGGCGCGCTCGGTGAGCACATCCTCCGGATCGAGGACGGACCGCAACTCCGCGACGACGTGCTGAGGCAGCAAGGTTCCTCCCCTCGGGCGGACCATGCGCGCCCGCGAGGGGAGTATAGCACAAGGGGTGGGCGGGAGCGGTTGGCACGGGCGACTGCACCCTCTACTTACTTAACGCCACTTTTAGAAACGATGCGCGGGTGTTCCAGGCGGCGTTGATGTTCTCACGGGTGGGAAAGAGTCGAAAAGATAGCTACGACGCGGGATTGGGGATAGGAAATGCTGAGAATATTGTTACCGTACTGATACATTGCTCACGATCTTGCCCCAGCAGGCCGACGCCTTGCTGTGCAGGGTATCGGCCCACCGCTTGTGCGGCGCAGGTAGACTGAGGTTCGAGTGCGGTGCTAGACTCGTGCCGACGATATGCACCGCCGAGCCGAGGAGTGGCGCTGCGCCGGTGCTGCGGGTCCACAGAATGACCTGGATGGAGGTGACTTGATGCTCAGCTCGGAGCTCAAACCGGAATATGACGTTATCG
>JACDAU010000031.1 GCA_013695265.1 Chloroflexia bacterium | reverse complement strand
CTACGCTGCTGACGACGGACACCTACAATAAAGAGGTGAAGATCTTCGGGCTGGGGGAGTACTTCACAGAGCGCTACACCGGCCTCGCGACGGAGTACTACGAGCAGAATCGCTCGCTGCTGGTCCGCCGCTACATGATCGGCTTTCTGTGGGGCTCGCTAACGACGCTCGCGACGAGTGCCACCTTTTTGTACGTTGCGCTGCTCGCCGTTGCTGGGCGCGTGTCGCTCGGCAGCCTCACGCTGTTCGTGCAGGCGGCGACGAGCGTGCAGCAGAACTTTCAGGGGCTGCTCTCGGGCTTGCAGGGCATGTACGAGCACAACCTCTATCTCGATACGATCTTTGAGCTGCTGGAGACGGAGCCGGCAATCCAGGCGCCTGCGACCCCCGCGCCGGTCGCGCGTCCGTTCACGCGCGGCGTGGAGTTCCGCGACGTGACGTACACGTACCCGAACGCGGAAGAGCCGACGATCCGCAACTTGAGCTTCACGATAGCGCCGGATGAGACGGTCGCGCTCGTGGGCCGCAACGGCGCCGGAAAAACGACGATCGTGAAGCTGCTGGCCCGTCTGTACGACCCAGATGAGGGGCAGGTGCTCATTGACGGGCGCGACGTGCGCGAGTATGACCCGCTGGAGCTACGCGCGCAGATCGGGGTGATTTTTCAGGACTACGCGCAGTACCAGCTTTCCGCGCGGGAGAACGTCGGGGTCGGTCGGCTGGAGCTGGCTGACGATGCCGAGGAGGTAGCGGCGGCGGCGAGCAAGGGCGGCGCTGCGCCGGTGATCGAGAAGTTGCCGCAGGGATACGACACGATGCTCGGCAAGTGGTTCGATGGCGGGGCGCAACTCTCGGGCGGGGAGTGGCAGAAGGTAGCGCTCTCGCGGGCATTTATGCGCGACGCGCAGATACTGATCCTCGACGAACCGACGAGCGCGCTCGACGCCCAGGCGGAGTACGACCTGTTTGCCCGGATCAAGGAGTTGACGCTCGGGAAGATGGCGATGTTCATCTCCCACCGCTTCTCGACGGTGCGCATGGCCGACAAGATCCTGGTGCTGGAGAACGGGCGACTCATCGAGGAGGGCAGCCACACAGCGCTGATACTGCAAAACGGTCGCTATGCCGAGCTGTTCGAGCTGCAGGCGTCGTCGTACCGGTAGGGTCGCACCCGACCACCTATGTGCCGATCTCTGACGGCTCGGGTTGGCTGCTCGCGATGGCGAGCGGGGGGATCAGGGCAGCGGCAGGGAAACGCTTCATTGCTTCTCCTCCGGATCTCTCTGGGGCGACTGCCTCGGGAGGCCGCGATAAAGAGGAAAGGTCTTCGGCAGCGCAGCCGCCATAACCGTATCCCGTGCGTGTGTAGTCTCCCGGGATGCGGACCGTACTGCGGTAGGCGTAATCATTGATCCCAACGGCAGAGGCTTGGCCGTGTGCGTTCAGCGGGCGTTCAATTGAACGCCCCTACTTGGCCCAGCGTCAACGGCTGCGTGAAGGTTCGATTCTTCTGCTCACCGCTGTAGGCCGGTCGCTTTGCGGCTCCGCCGGTCAACGGGTGTGCCTTTGTGGGACTGGCCTCGTGAGGAGGTAGTACCCTGAGGAGCGGTGGGCGACTATCGTACTAATTTTTGCAGCGGTATACGCGTGAATATCGCAATCGCACATTCGAGGTGAAGGGGGACGTCCCGCGGCGGGCCGGTACAGGCACCACCATGACGGGGACCACCCTGGAAACCAGGCGGCCCCCAAACGTATGCCAGGTGAGATTTAGGCTCTTCGGCCGCAGTCGTTGCACCACTTGACGCCCGCCTGGACCTGCTGCGTGCGGCCGCAATCGTTGCACCACTTGACGCCTGCCTCCGCCGGGGCGACCGTTGCACCCGTGGTGCGGGAGGAGCCGGGTCCGGCCACGACCGCGAGCGTCACCATTGCTAGTACGAGAACGGAAACTATGATTCGTCGCATTGCTGGTATCCCTCCTGTTAGCTCCGAGCTCTGCCCGGATCCTACGTTGCGAGGGAGATCAAGTCGACGGGACGCCGCCCTGTGATGTGCGGGTCGTCTGCGTCGCCTCTATGCAATTCAATGTCCGGTTATCTCCCACAAAGGGAGTATAGACAGTCGAGACGGGCTTTGTACATAGCAGCGCTGCCCTACTTTCGTGGGCGAACGATAACAATTTCGTTAACCGGCGCTAGATGGTCGCGGGGCGCGACGTCTCGACTCCTCGGGGGAGCCTGATGTGTTCACTCTCTATCAGAGCCACGAGCACGTCCACGATGTGTTCGTCCCACTGCGTGCCTCGGTGCAGGGCAAGCTCGGCGAGCACCATCGGGGTTGGCAGGGCGCTCCGGTAGGGACGCGCGCAACTCATCGCATCGAACGCATCTGCGACGGTGATGATGCGCGCGCCCAACGGTATTTGATCGCCCTTGAGGCCGTCAGGATAGCCGAGGCCATCAATCCGCTCGTGGTGATGTCGCACGTAGGTGGTAGCCAGCGAGAACTGGGGGAAACGGCTGAGGATCTGCGCGCCGGTGATCGGGTGCTGCCTGAGCTGGTGCCACTCCTTACTCGTCAGCTTACCGTGCTTCGTGAGGACGGCGACGTCTACCACGGTCTTGCCCACATCGTGGACACGCGCGGCGCTCTCCACCAGGTCTATCTCCTCTGGACCGAGCCCCAGTGCCGTCGCGAGCTCGCGCGCATACTCCGCCACGCGGCGGGAGTGATTCGCGGTGTATGGATCGCGGATATCGACGATATCCGCCATGGATTCTACGGCGGCGATTGTCTGCCGACGCAACTGGACGTGCCGTTCGAGCGAGTGATACACCGCAACGGTGGGGAAGATCAGTAGCGGGAGCGCCCACGGATGCCGCCCGAGGATCACGGCGGCGAGCAGCCCGAGCGCGAACTCGGAGAGCTGCTCCCCGTGGATAAGGTCCGTGGATTGCCGCCATACGCTGAAGGGCGCCTGGCCGGATTGCAGGCCGATCACGCCCGCGACGAGCATGGTGTTGACCATGTACATGGCGAAGGCGGCGACGATCGCCATGAGGAGGCGGATGAGTCCCTGCTCGTGGACGAACTGTGTGTGATCCCAGCCTGCCAGCATCAGCACGAGCGCCCCGGCGCCCGCCTGCAGTGCTGTCTGCGAGGCGTTGAACACCATCTCGGGGCTCCACGCGCGCAGGCGGCTGGAGATCGCATCACCGGCGAAACAACCGAGGCCGGCGATCAGGATCGCGATACCGGGATCGAAGAGCAGCACCGCCGCGAAGATGACGGCCGAATCAAGGGACATTCTGCGCTTGTACGCGAATGGAAGTGGGAACAGGTTCACCGTCGCGACGAGTACGCCGAATACGACTGCGAGTACGGCGCTCTCGGGAGTGAGCGGCTGGGTGTCCAGCAGCAGGCCCAACGCGATCGTTAGCGCCGCGACAACGACAACCGATATATAGAGCCGGGCCGCCGGCCGCAATCTCTTCATGGCGTCATCCCAGTCTTATACCAACTGCGGCTGAATGGTAGTGCTTCTGTCATTCCGAGCCTGTGAGGAATCCGTGGTCGGGTTTACGGATCCGTCACGGAGTTCGGGATGACACGCTAAAGGGTTCAAGCGCATTGCGTATTACTCACGCTAGTGTCTAGTTTACAACATAAACCTGCTTTACCACACACCTGGCCTGAAGGGAACAGCGGGAAGATGGCCAGACGACCCGCGGTTTTCCCTCACGCCGAGGGCGAGTCTTGCAAATACTTGCGCCCTTTCACCACTATTGGTGAAAGGGAAACGGCCTGGTGATGAGGGCTAGCGGCAAAACCCCGCAACCCCACGCGAGAGCCCCGCGCTATTGATTTCCGTGCATGCCATGCCGGGGCCGGACTCCCCCTGAACGACGCACGTCTTGCACCACTGCCATCCCGCGCTCGCGGGTGCCGCGGGGGCAAGGCTCGCTCCAGCAACCATAAGGGAAAGTATCACCATTACCATGAAACGTCTCATCTGTGTGCCCTCCGGGGTATTGTGCTTGATTTGTGCCGCACATCGTGAGCCTGATGCTCAGTGCTGCTATTATCGGGCACAAGTCCGGCACGGTATACAGTGCTTTTGGGCTAGATGAGGAGTACCTGAAAGTACTAGGCGCCTAGGTGTCGATGCCTCCGGTCTCCTTGCCGTTGGGGTCAATGCCACGGAGCATCATCCCTTGGCCACGGGAGCGGTGGGTGTCGATCGTGGGTGGGTCGTCGGGCGCGCGCATCTGGACGAGCAGGGTGGTGCGGGCCTCGGAGCTCTCGTTGACGCCGGAGCCGTGGATCGTGAGATAGGAAAAGAGCAGCATGTCCCCCGCCTCTGCTACCAGCGGGGTCGCGTCCTCGACGGGATACCGCTCCAGTGGCAGATGGAAGCTTCCCTCCGGATCGTGTTCCAGAGGCCCGAGCGCGTGGCTACCGGGCACGACGCGGACGCATCCCTTTTGGAGCGGAGCGTCATCGAAATGTATGATCGCGGCGAGCATGGTATGCCGTTCGTGCGGAAAGAAGGGGTGGTCCTGATGCATCGGGAAGGGAGAGCCCTTCTCCGGTGGCTTCACGAACAGCTTCGTGTGGTGGAGCTGCACGTTCGGCCCGATGAGATCAGCAACGGGATCCACGAGTCGCGGGTCGACGATGAGGCGGGAGAACGCCGCGCTCTGGAACTGAGCGTTGTGGCAGTGCAGCAGGCGCGTTTCCCGCTGGGCGGTCGTGGACCGAGCACTCTGCCACGTGGCGTCTATGGACTGTCGTCGTCCGAGCCGCTCCATCAGGTCGTGTGACTCGCGCCGAAGCTGGGCAGCCTCCTCCCGATCGAGCACCCCGCGCAGGTGCAGGTAGCCATCGCGCTGGTAAGCGGCGACCTGTTCGTCGGTCAGGGCGTGTCGCGTGGTCTGCGCCGTAGCCATGGTTGCAGCCTCCTTGTGGGTAGCTGTCGCCTTGTCAGCGAACAGCTAATGCCTATACGAGCTTTTCGCCGGGCTTGATGTCGTATATCTGAAGATCGGGTATGTCGGTGGTAAGCTCGCGCAGTTTCTCGGGGGTGCCGGTGAGGAGGGGGAAGGTGCCATAGTGCATGGGGAGGACGCGGGTCGCGCCGGTGAGGCGGATCGCCTGCGCCGCCGCTGCGGGCCCCATGGTGAAGTGGTCGCCGATCGGCAGCATCAGGAGATCGGGCTGGTGCATCTCGGCGATGAGGCGCATATCGCCGAACAGCGCGGTGTCGCCGGTGTTGTAGATCGTGAAGCCGTTCTCGAACTCAATCACATAGCCGCACGCCTCGCCGCCGTACACCGTCTGTTCTCCGTCCTGAATCGCGGAGGAGTGGTCGGCGTGGACTGCGGTGATCGTGATCCCCTCGACCTGCTGCGAGCCGCCCTTGTTCATCCCGATGGCGTTCTCGATGCCCTTCGCGTTCAGCCACGCAGCGATCTCGAACATGCCAACAGCGGTCGCGCCCGAGGCTTGCAGCACCGGTAAAGCGTCCGCAAAGTGGTCCATGTGGCCGTGCGTGATGAGCACGAGGTCGAGATCATCGACGTTTTTGAGGTTGTCCGGGCACATTGGGTTGGTCATGACCCAGGGGTCAATTAGTATCTGCTTGCCCCCTGGCGACTGTAGCCGGAAGGTGGAGTGGCCGAGGTAGGTGATTGCAGTGTCGCGTCCGAGCGTCATACGAAGGCTCCTTTTGTGTGCTGTCGCAGATGCCCCGCAAGTTGTATGCAACGACGACCGGCTGCGGTGGGCGTGCACATAGATCCCGACGGTACAGGATGGAAGCATGGTTGTAGGGGCGTTCGCACGGGCGTTCAACGGGGGTTCAACGGTGGTTCTGCGGGCGTTCACCGGGCGTTCACCGGGCGTTCAGTTGAACGCCCCTACAGGGCGGCATCGCTGGCGCGGAGATCCGTACCTCTGTCATCGTTAGAACCTCTAACCGCTGGAATCCGACGGCTAACCGCCTCCCACTTCCCAGCCATCGGGGATGTGGGGAAGATCGACGGTGTCGTACACATACACGCGGTTGCCCTCGGGGTCGAGGAGGGAGAGCAGGCCATCGGTCGGTTCGCCGAGGAGCCACACGCCGCGCTGTTCGAGCTCGAACGCCTGGCGGGACAGGTCGTGCACGTGTAAGCAGAGGGAGAGCGGGTTTTCGCGCGGGGTCTTCGGTGCCTCGCTGCCAAAGCCACCGGAGACGATCTCAAGCACCAGCCCCGGTCCGGCTTGAAGGCGCGCCCGGCTGTGGGCCTCGTCACTTGAGAGGAGCGGGAGACCGAGCAGGTCGTGATAGAAGTCGACGGTCTCGTACCAGTCCTCGGCGGCGAGTGTGATGAGGGCGAGTGTGGGGGGCGGTGGGAGTTTAGCCATCAGCGATCAGCTGTCGACTCGTGGGACGGCGATCCAGCCTTAGTTGAGACATCGGCAACTCCTGGTCGTTGTTCCTGCCTGGCGTCGGAGTGGGGCATGTAACGTTATCTGTTGTGCGCCGTTATAGCATGTAGTGCTGTCAGCCGTACTTGGGATGAGGGAGGCGCTGCATGCGATCGTTATTCGGGTCTCGGCACTGGGGTGTGGTGGTGGGGTTGGTGCTTCTCCTTGTGGCGTCGATGGTGCTGCCGCGAGGTGTGGCGGCATGTAGCGGCGGGCCACCCGGTGGCGCACGGGGGACGCTCAAGCTCTCCGAGGTTGCGGTCGTGGGGCAAGTCACGAACGTGGAGTTCCTTGAAGAGAACGGCAACCACGCCGAATCGGCGCGGGTGACGATTCGCGTAGATCATAACCTGAAGGGCGATGTGCCAAACGTGGTGAGCTACGTCGATCGCGCCAGCTATATCGGCTGGGCTGCGGGCGTGGAGCACACGGCGGAGAACGCGATGTACGGCGGCGGTGGCGGAGCGTGTGGCACGCTCGATTTCAACCCGGAGGGGAAGTACGTGCTCGCGTTGTTCTCGCGCCATGACAACGGAACACTCAGCACCAGCCGCACGTACATACAGTTCGTGGACGAGCCGGAGCAGCTAACGGCCGCCCTGGAGCGGTACGGCTTGCCGGTGCAACTTCCCGCAGCGGGGGCTGGCGGGATGGTTTCGGTGCGCGGGGAGACCTCGCCGATTCCTCTGAGTCTGCCTGTTCTCGCGCTCGCTGTGGCAGCCGTGGGTGCACTCCGGTTCTGGCGGACGTGACCTGTGAACGGCGGTGCGGCTGTCGGTGGGCGGATAGGTTGCGAGTATTTCACGTTACTGATGCATTGCGCTGAACGGCTAGAGAGGCTTTGAGACGATGACGGATGTTCCGGAGTCTGAGAAGAAAGTGCTTGACGGGCTGCTGCACGACACGCTCCAAGTCGAGAGGACTATCCAAGACTGGGGTAGTCCGCAGTGGCTCTCGC
>JACDAU010000132.1 GCA_013695265.1 Chloroflexia bacterium | reverse complement strand
GAGCTGCAGGCTCCGATGAACGCACACGCTGGCCGTAGCGCCCCCAGCTCACCAGGTCCTCGATCGGTGCACGGCCTATGGGCACCGTGGCCCGGACCTCTTCGGGTGCGCTGCTCAGCCTCCGCGCCTGGGGATCTGCTGGATAGCCGAACGATATTGCGGTGTGCATCGCCCGATCCGCCGGCACGCCCAGCAGCTCCCTGGCTTGCCGCTCGTACTCCTCGGGATAGATCGAGCCGATGCAGGATCCAACGCCGTGTGCCCACGCGGCGAGCATCATGTTCTGAGCCAGCCGCCTCTCGTCGAAGGCTGACCCAGATCCCCGCATTACCAGCACAATCGCGAGTCGCGCTCCCGCCAAGTGCCCCGCGTACCGTCCCAAGGTCGACAACTGCTCCAGGACAGCTCGGTCCTCAGCCACCACCAACTCCCAGGGCTGCGTGTTCTTTGCAGACCCAGTCCACCGGGCAACCTCGAGTATGTCCAGTAGCACCCCTTGAGGGATGGCTTGCGCCGAGAACCGACGTACTGCTCGCAAGGTCCGCAGTAGCTCCAAAGCTTGCACAATCCCCTCCTCCAACCTGACGGCACTGCGACAACTATATCTGCACAGGCATGCGCCGTACAACGCCCGCGAGGCTCGATGGTGAAGGCCACCCGGATCGTCGTTACATCCGTGACACCGACATGCCCACCTGGAGGCGGCAAGCTGTACCAGTTATGACAACCATTTTTGGTCCGTGACTTAGCGTTGTCCACCCTGCCCTCGGCTGGTGCGGGATGCGGGGTCAAGCAACTCTCTGAGTGCTGCCATGCCTTCCTCGATACGCTGATCCAGCTCGCCGTTCGGCAAAGCTTCGATGAATGCCTCGACTTCCAGGGACATCTTGTGCAACCAGTGCAGATAATCCTCCACCGAACGTATCGAATCGGGTTTGGAATGCCCGGACACCTTCTCGCTCAGCGTCTCAATGCTGCGGCGCTCATCCACGATCTCGGGTTCCCACGCGAGCAGCGGGCGCTCCTCCACAATTGGGCGGATCGCCCGGTAGTGCTCTCGCAGAGCCTCCAGTTGCGCCTCGCGCCTATCCTGGGGCGGAAGCTGGCTCTGCCCTGAAGGCTCAGATTCCCGCCCCAAGCGTATTTCAGGTGAGGGAGTTAGGGTTGTTTGGTTGCCCGATCGGTCCGCTTCTGGCAGGACTTCAACGGACTCTTGATCTGATCGGGCGTCTAGAGGGGTGTGCGAATTCGCACACCCCTCGCTCGTGCCGGCCTCGTGCCCAAGTCTTTCCCCGGCAGTTATCACCGGCCTGCCCGCGAGAGTGCGTTGCCGTCTCCTCCTGGGGTTGGCGGAGCGCACGTCATCCACCGTCCTGATTTGCCCTGACCGGATGCCCGTGAGCACCTGCTCTCGCGCCTGGGGGTCCATGTGGGAGATCTCGCCGGCGGCGCTCGGCGCAATCACCTCGTCGCGAACGAGCGCCGCCAGCTCCTTATCCCTCGCCACGCGCAACAACTCCGAGACATCGGAATGGGCGCGTCCTGTGCGCTTCGCTATCTGGCGTCCGGACCAGCCATACTGCTCCTGGAGCCGCAACAGCGCCTCCATCGCCTCGGTGCGGGTGAGGTCGTCCCGCGCGAGGTTCTCTGCGAGGGCCGACGCCAGCGCACTGTCGTCCGCCTCATCCACTACCAGGCATGGCAACTCCGCGACGCGCTCGCGTATCTCCCGATCCTCGCTCCCCCGCAGGAGATTCGAGGCGAGCACCCGCCTCGCCCCCGCGACGGTCATATAGTACCCGGGCCGCTCGGCATCGCGTCGCACCACGAGCGGCTGGATCATTCCCCGGTCGGCAATGGAATCGGCAAGCTCATCCAGATGCCGGAACGTCTGCCGAGGGTTGTCCTTCATCGGCGTAATCCGCTCGATAGGGATCATGAGCGCCCGGTCGATGCGGGAGAACGACATCTCGGCGACATCCGCCTGGCGACCAGGGGTGCTCTCCCAACCGCCCGACTCCTCGATTAACCGATCCGCCAGCCCGTCCAATGCCTGCAGGTGGCGCTTTCTCCTAGAAACCATGCTCGAACAGCTCCTTGGCTGCAGCATCGTAGTCCCGAGCATCCAGGTGGTACTCGGCTATCCGTGACCGACGTGGGATCGGCGGCAGCACGGGCAACGGTGGTCGCCTCGAGCTGCCGATCCGTTCGATCTCTCTCAGGAGACGCCGGTGGAGGGTCATTCGCCCGTCGACCATGGTCGGCAGCAGCGCCAGCAGCTGCATCCGAGGGTTCACCGCGATGCGCTGATCCTCGATGTTCTTCAGGTATTCGAGCAGGTTCATCACACCCTGGGTCTCCGCGAGCACCGGCACCACGAGCAGATCCGCGGAGCGGAGCGCCTCGACCGCGGTTACACCGGGTGGTGTATCGACCACGACGAACTTCAACCCGCAGTCAGGCGGGGGCACGCGCTCCCCGCCAAGGAGAACAACTCCGGGACGCAGGAGATCCGGGCTGAACTTCAAGAGTCGCGACAGGTTCTTGGACTCATCGCGATCCAGGATCCCGACGACGGGACCGGTGCCGTCGCCGAGAGACTCGGCGGCCCGTGTCGCCAGGTACAGCGCCGTGGTACTTTTACCGACGCCGCCCTTCTGTGCACCCACGGCAAGCACCTTCATCCTGGCCGTCGGAGGCTGTCTCACCTCGGTGCCCGGCGGCGTAATCTGCATGAGGCTCATCCTCCCCTCCTTCCCTGGCGGTACTCGCTGATGGTTGCCCGGATCGCCGAGCGAATCAGTTCCGAGCGGTCGACCTTCCTGCGCTCGGTGCGGCGGATATGCATTCTGATCTCGTCCAGTCCCAGAATGTCCTCCTCCTCGAGATAAATCGTCGTGCGATGGCGGTCGATTGAATGCGGCTGCTGAATCTTTGTCATAGATTCTCCCCGTCCTATGGCGGTATGTCTGAACACCAGTTTCAGGGAGGCAGGGCAGGATCACGAATCGTTTATAAACGATCCTTTATGACCCGATCGCGCGATCGGGCGCTCTGCCAGACGCTACCCAGCATCGGCCAGCCCTAATCTGCCCACGTGAAAGAGCCATTGAACGCGCCGGCGCTCCCATCCGTCGGGTTACCGTCTGCTGGCCGATCAGTCAGACGCGGATGCGGCGCGATAGGTGGTCGCTATGTCGAACGCTTGGGGAGTACGCCCAGACACTCAGCGACAGAAGTTATCCACAGATTTGCCCACATGTCTTGACTCTACCGGCGACATGATTTACTTTTGTAAACATGTTGTAAAGGGGTAGGCGAATGACGGGCGAAGAACTG
>JACDAU010000024.1 GCA_013695265.1 Chloroflexia bacterium | reverse complement strand
TCAGCAGGCGGAGGTTATAGCTCATACTCTAGAGGTAGCCGAGCTCCATCTTCGCGTCCTCGCTCATCATCGTGGGGTTCCACGCGGGGCTCCAGACAAGCTCGACCTGCGCCTCCTCAACCCCCGGCACGCCACAGGCAGCCTCCTCGACCTCCTGCATGAGCTGCGGACCGGCGGGGCAGCCCATCGAGGTGAGGGTCATGCGCACGCTCGCCGTGCCGTCCTCGATCCGCGCCTCGTATACGAGGCCGAGATCCACGACGCTCATCCCAAGCTCCGGGTCAATCACCTCCCGCAGCGCCTCCGTCAGCGCGTCCTCATCTGCTGCGGACTGCACCGTCCCCGGCAGATGGAGCAGCGCCCCCCGCTGTGCTTCGTCTTCGCTCATTGATCTCGTCCTTCGCTTTCCAGGCTGCACACCCATGATCGGCCCGGACCAGTATATCACCCACCGTTGTGAACGTATTGACGGGGGGGCGCGCGCGGGTGTATCGTGCACGCAGGGCCGCCCACACAATCATCGGAGCAACACCATGCCCAGCGAGCCACCCGAACCTTCCCCCACCGACCTCGGCGCATCCACCGGTACAGGCCGACCGGGCCGCAGGCCGCTGGTGCGCGGCGGCGCGGTCACAGACCCGCTCAAGGACGGACAACAGCGGCGACTGATCGGCCTGCCGGAGGAGGACGACGCCCTCCTGCCCATCGTCGTTGAGCTCAACCTGCGGCACGCCGAGGGGCTGCCCGGCGCAGAGAGCCGCTTCTACGAGATGTACGCCCCGGCGATCTCCGGCGGAGAGGAGCGGCCGAAGCCGGAGGTGATCGCGAACACGTACGTCCGCTGTGACCTCACAATAGAGGAGGTGCGCAAGATCGTCCAGCTCGACAGCGCCAACTCCGGCCCGAGGGAGCGGGCGATCTATCGCGTGTGGCCGGACTTTCCGGTTCATGCACTGACGGATCGCTCCGTCTCCACGGTCAAAGGAGACGCCGCGCAGCGCTCCTTCGCGGCGATGGGCAACGGCGCGACATGGGCGGTGGTCGATTCCGGGATTGACGCGAAGCACCCGCACTTCAAGATGTATGACACGCTGGGCGGCGATGTCGCCCAGCTCCACAAGGACTTCACGCAGCCGTACGAGCCGGACGAACCCGGCTCCGTGCAGAACGCCCTGCGCGACGGGCTGGGCCACGGCACACACGTCGCGGGCGTGATCGCCGGGTGTATGCCGGAGAAGTCCCGCCGGCTCCGGGTGGCGATGCACATCTCCGACGAGTTCGGGAACGAGGCGATCGAGGACCGAACCATCGCCGAGGGGAACCGACTCGCCGGAGTCGCGCCGCAGGCCAAGCTGGTCAGCCTCCGGGTGTTCGACGACGACGGACGCAGCAGATCGACCAGCGTGATCAAGGCGCTCCAGTACGTGCGCGAGGACGTGAACGGCAACGGCAAGCTGCTGCGCATCCAGGGGGTGAACCTCAGCCTCGGCTATGAGTTTGACGCCCGATGGTTCGCGTGCGGTCAGAGCCCCCTCTGCGTCGAGGTGGATCGCCTCGTCCGGTCCGGCGTTGTCGTGGTCGTCGCCGCAGGCAACACGGGTTATGGGACGCTCAGCGCCCTGGAACGACAGTCGCGAACGGGGCTGTCGCTCACGATCAACGATCCCGGCAACGCCGCGCTCGCGATCACGGTCGGCGCGACGCACCGCGACATGCCCCATACGTACGGCGTCTCGTACTTCTCCTCGAAGGGACCGACGGGCGATGGGCGTGTCAAGCCGGACCTCGTGGCGCCGGGAGAGCGCATCACCTCGTGCGCGGCGGGCAAGGCGCTGGCGGATTTGTACGGCAAGAAGCCGCCGGACGGCCTGGCGTATTACATCGACGACAGCGGCACCAGCATGGCCGCGCCGCACGTCTCGGGCGCAATCGCAGCCTTCCTCTCGATCCGCCAAGAGTTCATCGGCAGGCCGGACGAGATCAAGCGCGTGTTCGCCGAGAGCGCCACATCGCTCGGCCGGGAGCGGTACTTCGAGGGACATGGCCTCGTGGACCTGATGCGGGCAATCCAGTCCGTCTGACGGCTGGGAAGGGAGGAAGCAGAATGGTGGCACAAGTATCCGGGTTGGCGTTCTGGGAGATCGGCTTCGACGAGCAGGCGAAGTTCCTGGACCGCAAGGCGATAGACGCGATGGTGGCGGAGCTGCCGGGGCAGGCGCTCACCGACCTCATCATTCTTTCCCACGGCTGGAATAACGACCGCCGGTACGCGCGTGGGCTGTACGAACGACTCCTGGGCGAGATGCGCGGGGTGCTCGGCTCCGTCGCGTTGCGCGATGGCGCGCAGCTCGGAGCCGCAGGGGTGTACTGGCCCTCCATGCGCTGGGCGGATGAGTCCGCGCCGGACAATGCCGGAGGCGGCGCCGCGAGCTTCGGCGCGCCACGTTCGGACAAGCAAACGGTCGAGGAGCTCAAGGCGGTGTACCCCACGGCCAAACAGCAGCGCGCGATCGACGAGCTTGCCCGTCTCCTCGACGAGCGGCCGGATGACCCAAAGGAACTGGCGCGTTTTCAGACGCTGATGGGCGCGCTCGTCACCGCAGACGACGCCACCGACGACCCGGACGACAACGGCGAGCTGGCCCTGCTGGAGGACGACCCGCAATTGGTGTACGAGCGCTTCGCCACCGCCGCGCCCGAGGCATACGACCCGGACGCGGGCACGGCGGCGGGGATTGGGGATCTGCGGCAGAAGCTGTGGGAGGGCGCAAAGAACGCCCTGCGACAGGCGACGTACTGGGAGATGAAGAAACGCGCGGGAGTCGTGGGGCAGACGGGGCTTGGTACACTGATCGGGCGGCTGCACGAGGCGCAGCCGGGAC
>JACDAU010000128.1 GCA_013695265.1 Chloroflexia bacterium | reverse complement strand
CCGGAGATCTGGGAGGCAACCGACGGGCGTATCACCCATTTCGTGAGCAGCGTCGGCACGGGCGGGACAGTCACGGGCGCGGGCCGCTATTTGAAGGAGCAGAACGCAAACGTCGTAATCGTCGGCGCAGACCCCGAGGGGTCGATCTACAGCGAGCCAGAGAACATGCACCCCTACCTGGTCGAGGGCATCGGCCAGGACTTCTGGCCCAGCGCGTTCGACCCGGAGATCATCGACCGCTGGGTCACCGTCAGCGACCACGACTCCTACGGGATGGCGCGGCGTATCGCCCGCGACGAAGGGATGCTCGTCGGCTCCAGCACCGGCACCGCGATGTGCGCGGCGCTCGTGGTTGCGGCAGACCTCCCGGAAGACGCGGTCGTGGTGGTCGTGTTCTGCGATACCGGGCGCAACTACCTTTCAAAACTGTACAACGAGGACTGGCTCCGCGAGAACGGCCTGCTGGATGAGACAACCGCAGCGATAGCCGCGAGCGAGAACCGTCCAGGCTAATCATCGGGGGCATCCCGAACGAGCCAGGAGACAGTATGCCAACGAACCTGCCTGATCGTGACCTCGGCTTCGAGACCCGCTCCATTCACGCGGGCCAGCTTCCCGACCCCACAACGGGCGCCGTGATCCCACCGGTCTATCTCACATCCACGTATGCACAGGAGCAAGTCGGGCTCACGAAGGGGTTCGAGTACAGCCGCACTGGCAACCCGACCCGGACGATGCTGGAGGAGAACATCGCCAGCCTGGAGGGTGGCACACACGGACTCGCGTTCGCCTCCGGTATGGCCGCGATAACCACGCTGCTGCTCACCCTCAAGCCCGGCGACCACGTCGTGCTTGGCGACGACGTGTACGGCGGTACGTACCGCCTCCTCGACCGCACCCTCCGGGGGTACGGCATCACGTTCACGCTCGCGGACATGACCCAGCCCGACGCGGTGGAGGCCGCGATTACCCAGGCGACGAAGATGCTCTGGGCGGAGACCCCAACGAACCCGCTCATGAAGGTGCTCGACATTCGGGCACTGGCCGACATCGCGGAGGCGCACGGTACGCGCCTGGTCGTGGATAACACGTTCGCCTCGCCCTATCTTCAGCGCCCGCTGGAGCACGGCGCGCACATTGTCGTTCACTCCGCGACGAAGTACCTCGGTGGGCACTCGGACGTGGTGCTCGGCCTGCTGGTCACCAGCGATGACGATGTGCATCAACAGGTGGCCTTCAACCAGAACTCCGTCGGCGCAGTGCCGGGGCCGCTCGACTGCTTCCTCGTACAGCGCGGCATCAAGACCCTCGCCGTACGGATGCGTGAGCACTCCGCAAACGCGCAGAAGATCGCGGAGTATCTGGAAGCGCACCCGGCGGTGGCACGCGTGTATTTCCCGGGCCTCGCCTCGGATCCGGGCTACCCGCTCGCGCAGCGGCAGATGCGCCTGCCGGGAGGCATGCTCTCGTTCACGATTCGGGGCGGAGAGGAAGCGGCGCGCGCGTTCGTGTCGTGTACCCGGCTCTTTACCCTCGCCGAGAGTCTCGGTGGCGTAGAAAGCCTCATCGAGCATCCCGGCGCAATGACCCACGCCAGCCTCGCTGGCTCGCCCATCGAGATCGGCCCCGATCTCATCCGCCTCTCCGTCGGCATCGAGAGCGCCGACGACCTGCTCCAGGACCTGGAAGATGCGTTCAACGCCATCTGATAGCCAACCGTTGCACTGATGGGCGCACCGTAGGGGCGTTCAACTGAACGCCCGGCACAACCATACCCCGCAATGGCCCCACCCATTCGCGACGGACTCCCGCACGCCGCATACGCAACGCGCTTGAACCCTGCTGCATGTCATCCCGAACACCGTGAGGGATCCGTAACCCATACAACGGATTCCTCGAAGGTTCGGAAGGACAGAAGCACTACGATTCAGCCGGAGTCCGTATCATACGCAAACTGGTTCGATTCCCTCTCCCTCTGGCAGGGCATATCAGGCCCATACCCGCGACCGGGCGATGGCGCACGACCGAAACCCCGTCACGCGGTCGCCGCCAGCAGGCCACGCTCCGACTCCAGCAGGCGGCTCAGGTAGCGTCCGGTGTGGCTCGCGGCAACAGCGCTCACGTCCTCTGGGGTGCCCTGTGCGACGATGTGCCCACCGCCCGCGCCACCCTCCGGCCCCATGTCGATCACCCAGTCTGCGGTCTTGATCACGTCCATGTTGTGTTCTATCACCACGACCGAGTTCCCCGCATCGACGAGGCGGTGCAGTACGTCGAGTAGATGCTGAATATCGGCGAAGTGCAGCCCCGTCGTTGGCTCATCGAGGATGTACATCGTGCGGCCCGTCGCGACGCGGCTAAGTTCCTTCGCGAGCTTCACGCGCTGGGCCTCGCCACCGGAAAGCGTGGTCGCGCTCTGGCCGAGTTTCACGTAGTCCAGACCGACCTCGTGGAGGGTCTGCAGGGAGCGCCGAATCTGCGGCACGTTCTCGAAGAGCGCCAGGGCTTCCTGGACGTCCATGTCCAGCACCTCGGCGATGTTCTTGTCCCGGAACAAGATCGCGAGGGTTTCCCGATTGAAGCGCGTGCTCTGACACTCCTGGCACATCACCCATACATCGGAGAGGAAGTGCATCTCGATCCTGCGCTGCCCGTGTCCCATACACGCCTCGCAGCGCCCGCCCTTTACGTTGAAGCTGAAGCGGCCCGCCAAATACCCCCGGCTCTTGGCTTCCGGCATGCTTGCGAACAGGCGGCGAATGTCGTCGAAGACGCCCACATACGTGGCCGGGTTCGAGCGCGGGGTGCGGCCGATTGGGTCCTGGGTGATGTTTATCACCTTGTCGAGATGCGTCAGCCCCTCCAGACGCTCATACGGCCCTGGCCGCCCCTGCGCGTTGTGCAGCGCGCGGGCAAGCGCGGGATACAGGGTGCCGGACACCAGGCTGCTCTTTCCCGAGCCGCTTACGCCGGTCACGCACGTCATCAGGCCGAGCGGGAAGGCAACATCGACCCGGCGCAGGTTGTGCAGATTCGCACCCCGGATGCGCACGCGTTCCGCTGAGCGACGCCTGCGCTTCTCTCCGTTCGGCGCGCTCACGACGATGTCCCCGCTCAGGTATCGCCCGGTCAGCGAGGTGGGGTGTGCGCATACCTGCCGGGGAGACCCGGCGGCCACGATCTCGCCACCGAGTACGCCCGCGCCCGGCCCCAGATCCAGCAGCCAGTCCGATTGCAACATCGTTTCCGCGTCATGCTCGACGACCAGCACCGTATTCCCGAGGTCGCGGAGCTGGATCAACGTGTCGAGCAGCGCCTGATTGTCGCGCGCGTGGAGGCCGATCGATGGCTCGTCCAGAATGTAGAGCACACCCACGAGGCCACAGCCGATCTGGCTGGCTAGCCGGATGCGCTGTCCTTCGCCGCCAGAGAGCGTCGGCGCGGCACGGTCGAGGGTGAGATAATGCAAGCCGACGTTCAGCATGAACTGGAGCCGGTCGCGGATCTCCTTGAGCACTTCCCCGGCGATCTCAAGCTGTTCGCGATTCAGGGCGTCCGCAGACTCCGATCCCGCCGGTTCGCTGCGTTGAAGGCCCATGACCCAGGCGTTCGCCTCGTCGATCGCCATCGCGCTTACCTCGGT
>JACDAU010000001.1 GCA_013695265.1 Chloroflexia bacterium | reverse complement strand
GCGGTCCCGAACCGACACCACCGGAAGCCGCGTGACACCATTTGACACCACTTTCTGACACCACTGGGCGCGGTCACAGCCGGTAAGGTCCGGGATGAGGCGTGAAGCAACCCACCCACCAGGTCCGAATCCCCACGCCCTGTATGGAGTTTCGAACCGAACAGGTAACACTAGGTAAGCGTCGTGACGGGCGGGGTGCGAACTCTTAATCAGTGGGTTGGGGGTTCGATTCCCTCGCGGCTCACCAGTGGAATTGCCCCGTAACTCTAGCAGTTACGGGGCTTATATGTGTCTGTCGCTGCGCACGGCCTCAGGCGCCATGCAGCCGGAGTTACCCAGTTCGGGCATCCACGTGAGGGCCGGCGCCGTAGGTACTGTACTGACTCGTCCGAGGCTCTAGGTATTCCTCTTACCATGGATGTACGGCGACCAGAATGGGCGCATCGGTGGCGACGGATGCAAACAACGGTGCGAATACTGGTCAAGTGGACAAGGCGTACATATCAGTCATTGGCATCGTCGCTACTATTACCTTCATCCTCGTCATGACTTCGCGGTTCCCCTCCTCACCGATTTGCGACCGCCTCTGTGACGATCGGAACGATCTGCTCGGCGGCGTTTAGATCGAGAGTGAGTCGGTTCTTGGTCAGCGCAAACGCGACCCCGGTATCGGTGTCGGCGTAGGCGTAGCTCCCACCTGCACCGCCCATTCCGAACACCGTCCGGCTCTCGTTTGGGTCGGCCCCTGGACGGCCGATGGCGTAACCGAGTGCCCAGTTACATGGACTGTCCATGATTTGGTCGACGCCGCTGCATGCCACTGCGGATATCTCGCGAAGCCGTTCGGATGAGACGAGCCGGACGCCGTCCACCTCGCTCAAAAGCGCGGCGTACATGCGCGCCATTGCGCGTGCGGACATCTTGCCACCGGCGGGGATCTCGGCCATCAGCACGTCCGCGCGGTTGCCGATCTCGGCATTCGCAGATACCGCGCGAGGCGCCCATTTGAAGAACGCCGAGTCGTCCGGCAGCCCTGCAAAAAATCCGCGCTGCCTTCCACGACCTCCAGTCGAGCCAACCGGCCCAGCTCGGAAGCGGGAACGCCGAAGTACAGCTCGTCGGCGATACCAAGCGGCGCCGTCACTTCCTCTCGGAGCACCTGAGAGATGGGCTTACCGGTAGCCCGGCGAACGATCTCGCCGACGATGTAGCCGAAAGTCCATGCGTGATAGGCGGTCTTGGTGCCCGGTTCCCACCAAGGCTCGGCGTCGGCGATGCCCGCGCACATCAACTGCCAGTCGCACAGATCCTCGGGCGTTGTGTCGGCCGCAAGGCCGGGCACGCCGATCGTGTGCGTCAAGGCGTGGCGGATGGTCGCGTGTTCCTTGCCGTTGGCGCCGAACTCTGGTCACAGCTCAACGATAGGTGTGTCATAGCCGAAGAGGCCGCGCTCGACGAGCACATGGGCGACGGTCGCGGTCGCACCCTTGCCGAGCGAGTAGCAGTTGAACGGCGTGTCCGATGTGACGAGGCGGCCAGTCGCTGAGTCGGCGATCCCGGCGACAGCGTCGACAACCTGCTCGCCGTACCGATAGACAGCGACTTGCAGGCCCCGCTCGGCCCCGGAAGCGACCATCCCGTCGACGGACTCCTGGACTTTCTGCTGAAGGTCTTTCATGAATATTCCCTTTCCTGATAGATGATCCTCAGAAGTACCACAAACTCTGCAGTTTGCACACCACGCATGACTGCCCTTGCATAGAAGGCACACCACTGGCACGCTCGGCGCCGGAGGACTGCTACGAGCCGTCACCGCGTTGCCTCCCCGTATCACTTGCCGCAGCCTGTGCGAGTTGTGCCTGGTAGCAGCCACTTCATAATTGTCTGCGCTAAGGTGTCGTGCAACGATGACCACCCGGTGCCCAGTGTGCAGCCGAAAGGGTGTCGAGACGTGGTGCTCACGCACGTTTCACCTGCGAAGCCGCCGATGGTGGCCGACGTGATATGCTACCAGTTGCGGCAGGATGGACCGTAGTGGTGCTATGACTTCCGTAGCATGCGTCAGGAAGGGAACTGGAGGACCAATACATGACGGTGGTCGGAGACAGCGGGCGAGTTAAGGATGACGGGCCGTTGGTTTACATCGGCACGTACACGGAGCCGCCGCAGGGACAGGCAAAGGGTGTGTACGTTTGCCGGTTGAACCCCGACTCGGGCGCTCTGACCATCCAGCAGACGGTACCGGGCGTCGCCAATCCCTCGTACCTTGCGCTCGGGCCGAATGCTCGCCATCTCTACGCAGTCAGCGAGGTGGATTCCGGACAGGTGGCTGCCTTCTCCTGGGACGCTGCAACCGGGCATCTGACCCTGCTCAACCACCACAGTAGCCACGGTACTGCTCCATGCCATCTGAGCGTCGAGCAAGGTCACGTGCTGGTCGCGAACTATGGGAGCGGGAGCGTCGCAGCACTGCCGATTCATCCTGACGGGAGTCTTGGCGCCGCAACGTCGGTTATTCAGCACGACGGCTCGGGCGCTCATCCGCGCCAGGAGGGGCCGCACGCGCATATGATCCTCCCCGATCCAGACGGGCAACGCGTCTTGGCAGTCGATCTCGGCCTTGACCAGATTTTTGCTTATCGTCTGGATGCCGCGTCTGGCCAGTTGACGCCATACGACCCAGTGTCCGCATACGAGTCGCCACAGCCAGGGGCAGGGCCGCGCCAGATCGCCTTCGGGCCGGGCGGCCGCCATGCGTTTGTGCTCAATGAGCTCGACTCCACGTTGACCATTTGTGCGTATGATCCGGCGCGAGGAGTGCTGCGTCCGCTCGAGACCATCTCGACGCTGCCGGAAGGTTTCGACGGTGAGAACACGTGCGCGCACGTGGCGGTCGCATCGTCGGGACGTTTTGTGTACGCTTCCAATCGCGGGCACGATAGCATCGTGATCTTCTCGCTCGATGCGTCAAGCGGTACCCTGACCGCGGTAGGGCACGAGCCGACCGGTGGAAAGACCCCGCGCGCGTTCGCGATTGATCCCGCGGGCAGGTGGTTGCTCGCGGCGAACCAGGACTCGGACTCCATCCTCAGCTTTCGTGTGGATGCAGCAACTGGAATGCTCGCGCCGAGCGGCGAGGTGGTCCAGATCCCAGCGCCGGTCTGCGTGGTCTTCGCTGATGCCCCCTCCCGGACCGTTTAAGCAGTAGCCGGGAGACAATCTTTAGGTGAAGATCGAGGCGGTCGACTTCTTCTATCTGTCCATGCCCGAGGTGCTGGACATCGGCGACGGGAGTCAGGATCTCCTGCTAGTCCGACTGGAGGC
>JACDAU010000562.1 GCA_013695265.1 Chloroflexia bacterium | reverse complement strand
CTAACTCTTCTGTCTCGACGTGCTTCTGCAACTTCAGTTTCTTCGGCATAATCCACTAGTATACACCCGGAAACCGTATGATACGGACTCCGCCTGAATAGTAGAGCGTCCGGCATGCCGAGCCTGCGAGGAATCCGTGGTGTGGGCTACGGATCCCTCACTGCGTTCGGGATGACCTGCATCTTCGTTCAAGCGGATTGAGTATGATTATCGGTGGGAGGTGCCGTTGCGGGGACGGAGTAGGTAGAGGGCGAGCCCGGTCGCGGCGGCGAGGGTGAGCGACCTGGTCATGCTGCGACGGACGGTCTCGCGCGCGGCGGGCTTGTATCCGCCGCTTATGCCTGTCCACTCCGGCACCGGCTCGAAGAGGTTGCCGCTGTGAGGATCGAGCGCTTCATCCCGCACGATTTGCTGCTCCACGGCGCGGCGAGAACTGATGCGCTCGTAGAGCCCCGGCGCGAGCGCGTGCAAGACTGTGATCCCGCGTACCGCCTCACCGACGGCGACCTCTCGCCGCGGCTTCTCCGCGAGGCGGACAATCGTCTTCGCCACCTTCTCCGGCTCCAGCAGGTGCCCGAGCGGCCGGATGTGGTGGCCGGTGTAGTTGGCGGCCGCGCGGTACACGGGTGTGTCTATCGCGGTGGGCAAGACGGTACAGACGTGGATGTCGGTGTCATGAAGCTCCTGACGCAGCGCCTCAGAGAGTCCGCGCTGGCCGTGCTTCGTGGCAACGTACGCCGCCTGCATCGGTGCGCCGACCCGCCCGAAGCCTGAGGACACGTTGATGAGCACGCCGCTGTTCCGCTCGCGAAACCTTCTGATCGCGGCCTGGGAGCCGTAGAAGGTGCCGAGCAGGTTGACCTCGACCACGCGCCGATTCGACTCGACCGGTACCTCATCGAACCGGCCAAACATCGTGACGCCCGCGTCGTTCACCCACACGTCTATGTGCCCGAATGCCTCCACGGCCCTGTGCGCAAGCTGCTCTACCGATGCGTCATCGGTCACATCGGTGGTGACCGCCACCGCCCGTGCGCCGAGCCGCTCGCACTCGTCCCGCACCTCGCGAAGGGCATCGTCGCGCCGGGCGGCGAGCACGAGGACCGCCCCTTTCCGCGCAAACTCTCGCGCGGTAGCCCGGCCGATGCCGCTCGACGCACCGGTGATGACGACAACTGCGTCCTTGAGTTTAGCGGGCATGAAAATCTCCTTGACTGACACTACGGACATGGTACGGCGCGTTCGTCCACTGGCGACAGACACGCGCCGTGGGTGGTTGGCGGAAAAAATGGGTAACCATCCCAAACAGACATGTCGGTGGGGCTACTGCTGGCCCTTCCTGCCTGACGAGAGGGCCTGGCAAACCACTGTTCTAGAACGCGGACGCTTGTTGAGGGTCGGACGTCCGAGTAACGATGAGCACCGACAGTTCAGCCACAGGCGCCGCCCAAATGCCTACTACTCTCCAGGCAGGCAGAGGCAAAAACCGTGCCAACCAGTGGAGTTATCGCTGGGCGTATGGGGTCGGCGAGGCGAGGCACGGGGATATAGGCCACGAACAAGCGGAGACTACAAGGATTGGCCCGCTTCTTGCATCCGGGGACGTGGATAGGGGCAATATCTGAATGCGGGTTGTTGGGGTTGACTGGTGCGGCCGTTTCAACGTGGTCGACCTCGCGTGCCTCGGCCGGTCGCGGCGACGGGCCCGACGGGTTATCACAAAGGTTAATAGTGCTGATGGGAGATCGCTGTGTCCAACGTTTTACTTGTTATTGCGTTCATTCTCGGCGTGCTCTTGACCATCTTTGGGGTGCAGAACACCGAGGGGGTTCAGGTGAATTTTCTGAGTTTCAGTACGGGCTCCGCGCCGCTCGTGCTGGTGATCCTCGCTTCCGCGCTGCTTGGGGCGGCGCTCGCGTTTCTGATCGGCCTGCGCGGTCGAATCCGTACCTCGCTGGAGTTGCGCCGCAGGGACAGGCGGGTGCGGGAACTCGAATCAGAGTTGTCCGCACGGCCTGCAGACTCGAGAAATCCGGCGCAGTCGTCCACGATAGACTACAACTCTGCGGACTCGCCGACCCAGCCTCGGTCAAGGGAATAGTTATCATACGCAATCCGGTTGAACCCTGATGCATGTCATCCCGAACTACGTGAGGGATCCGTAGCCCGGACCACGGATTCCTCGAAGGCTCGGTATGACAGACGCTCTACTATTCAGGCGGAGTTAATATCAGGGCGAAAATGGCGCCCCGTTTTATACCGAATCCGGGGAGACGTCAACGCTCAACGGAATGAAGGGGCACGACATTCCGTGCCTTGCCCTCACTGAAAACTGTAAGCTTTCACGCGGATTGTGGTTCACAGAATATTGAGCCTGCCTTCGGCCCGGTAGTGCGCGAGCATCTGGCGGACCCTGCGGCGTAGTCTGGGGTCGGGGTTCGTGCTGCATCTGCTCGAGCGCTCCGGCGATCTCCGCCTCTCGCGACCGGGGCGAACCATTACAGAGCGTGCGAAGCACATCTGCCCGCACCCGGACATCGTGGTCCGTCGCCATCGCGATCAGGCGGTCCCACAC
>JACDAU010000550.1 GCA_013695265.1 Chloroflexia bacterium | reverse complement strand
CTCCGCAGGGGGCTGATCAGGCCACCCGCCGTTACCGATACTCTACAAGTGCGCCGGTCCGGTAGCCACCACTGACGCCGCCGTGTGCACTTTCGTGTGCACTTGCCGCCCGGAACAGGCGGGAGAGGGCGGGAAGCCATGATACGAACGCCGGGCTGCAACGCCGTAACTCCAGCAAACACGTGGAGTTACGGCGAAGCGGCGGGGAGCGGCGGCAAGGGGTGATATGGCCGTAGCCGGTCTTCGGACCAGGGGGTTGTGGGTTCGAATCCTGCATCGGGCGCCCAAGAAACCACGGTGGCTCCACTATTTTCGGCGGTAGCGCCACTTCCACCCATCACTACCCAGTGGAACTTGTCGGCAAGCCCTGAGCAATACACGCGATCAGGGCTTCCCTTATGGCCGCCAAACTGCGCCCGGGGACTTGCAGAATGTGGTGGTCGTAGACATCGAGCGTTTTCACCGCCGAGCCAGTGCTGTCACATCCTGCACCTGCGGGCCTGATGCTAACCTGAGCATCCCGTATGTGTACCTGAGCTCGTGGAACGGGGCCGGCAGGAGTGAAGTGCGCGTCACGGGCGCTCGGTACTCTCGTGATATGTTCAAGTGTTCGAGCGACTTCCGCGCGCGACGTATACACGAGCCGGAAATCCAGGTCCGGTAGTCCATGGTGCAATCGGTCTTAGACTTGCGACGGCGTCGCGATCACAGCCCCATGTTGGCTCGGTACTGCCAAATAGATATGACCGCCGTTGCCCCCTCCCCCACTGCGGTTGCCACTCGTTTGCCGGAGCCCAACCGCACGTCCCCGGCGGCGAATACACCGGGGATGCTTGTCTCCATCAAGTACGGATCACGGTCGAATCGCCAGTCCTTGGCGCCGTGGGCCAGAACGTCAGGCCCGGTGAGGATGAACCCCTTCTCGTCGCGCGCGACTCTGCCATCCAGCCACTCGGTACGCGGTGCTGCACCGATGAAGACGAACAGCGCATTCGCCGGTTCAACTTGACGCTCCCCACTGTCCGTATCGCGGAGCACAACCTGTTCGAGATGCTCGCTGCCGCATACCTCATCGATGGTGGAGTGATACCGGATGTTAATGTTCGGCGTCGCCTCTATTCGCTCAGCGAGGTAGTGTGACATGCCCGACGAGAGGACGTTGCCTCGGACGAGCATCGTCACGCTCTGGGCGACGGTGGCAAAGTGGATTGCCGCCTGGCCGGCAGAGTTCGCCGCGCCAATAATATGAATGCTCTCACCACGCACCGAGGATGTCTCGGAGGCCGCCGCGCCGTAGTAGATGCCTTTGCCGGTCAACTGATCCGCGCCTGGTACCTGGAGGCGCCGATAGGAGACACCAGTCGCGATTATGACCGAGTGGCCCCCCAGCTCGGTGCCGTCGCTCAGAGAGACCCCGATCACCCCGGCGTGATCCGCAATCGAGACCACCTCCTGTGTCAGCAGGAACTCTGCGCCGAACCGCCGAGCCTGCGTCGATGCTCGGCGCGACAGCTCGGCACCGGATAATCCGCTGGGGAAGCCCAGGTAGTTTTCAATGCGCGTGCTTTGCCCCGCTTGCCCGCCAGTCGCCTCTCGTTCAATGATGAGCGTGCTGAGCCCTTCCGACGCACCATAGACTGCCGCGGCAAGACCGGCCGGTCCAGCTCCGATGATGATGAGATCGTAAAGCGGTACTTCGGCATGGCCGCGAATACCGGCCTTCTCCGCGATCTGCTGGTTCGTTGGCTGTTCCAAGATCTGTCCATCTGGAAAGATCAGGATCGGGCAGAGCCTGGATGCGTTGCCGGTCAACTCGAGCAACTCCATTGCTTCGGGGTCCGAGGCGAGATCCATCCACTTATACGGGACCTGGTTGCGGGCGAGAAAGTCCCTGGCGACGTGAGATTCCTGAGACCAGCGATGGCCGATGACTCGGATACCCCTGAACTCGGGCGGGTGATCGGCCATCCAGTCATCCAGCATGTCGTCGACCATGGGGAACAGACGTTGCTCCGGCGGGTCCCACGGCTTCACCAGGTAGTGGTCGAGCCGGATCTCATTGATCGCGGTTATCGCGGCATCAGTATCAGCGTAGGCGGTGAGCAGCGCCTTTTTTGCATCAGGAAACAGCCCCTTTGCCTCGGCGAGCAGCTCGATGCCAGTGAGGCCGGGCATTCGTTGATCGACCAGCATCAGCGCCACCGCCTCGTTCGCGAGCCTGAGCTGTCGCAGAATATCGAGCGCCCGCTCGCCGGACTCCGCCCGGATCACCCGGAAATGCTCGCCGAACCCATGGCGCAGATCACGCGCTATTGCCTGGAGCACCTCGCTATCGTCGTCAACGGTGAGAATGATCGGCTTGTTGGCCATCGGTGTACTCCAGGTTGTTCAGGAGCGCCAGTGTGGCGTTCCACTTTGGTAAATGGGCCGGGCAGCGATAGTCGGCGGACGCCATCTCTCGACTTGCAGAAACCCAAGTGCAATAATACACTTTAGCGGGTCCTCGCGAGTCGACTACGCACTCCACCACGCGGCTGATCAGGGCCGCTCAATACATCCTGGAGGCCCTTATGATCGAAGACAATCCACTAACCATCGATCTCCGGCTCGTCGAGAGCGAACAGCGGTACCTGGCGGTCATCGAGAACGCGTCGGACATGATCCAGAGTGTTCTCCCTGATGGCACATTCGAGTTCGTGAACAGGGCCTGGAAAACCGCACTCCAATACACCGATGACGATCTGTCCCACATGACGGTTTTCGACATTGTCCACCCTGATTTCCTTGAGCACTGCATGACCGATTTCATGAAAGCGATCCGCGGTGAGACAGTACCTTTCCTGGAAACTCACTTCGTTGCCAAGGATGGGCGTGCGGTGCCAGTCGAGGGCAGTGTCACCTCCCGATTCCTCGGGGACGAGGTTGTCGCCACGCACGGCTTCTTCCGAGACATCACCGAGCGGCTTCGCGCCCGTGAGCTTGAGGTGCGCGCCGCACAGCTGGAGCGTGAGG
>JACDAU010000543.1 GCA_013695265.1 Chloroflexia bacterium | reverse complement strand
GTGTTAATTGTAGTAACAATCGCGGCACCAAGTCTATGCCCCGTAGCATACAATCACTAATATGCTTATCCGAACAATAACAGTTACTTATAAAGACACGGGTGCGCTCTGCGGGGCCATTTACGGCGATGAGCAAGAGGACTGAGCCTCCACGTCGGCCAGAGGACGGGCTGCGGCCCGCGGGCAGGCACAGAGAACATCAGGTCCAACTAATACACCCGTAGTTTCACAATGCCCCAGTTTCTGTCAGATTTGCTGGCGTGACAGCGACTGCTTTGGCTGCCCCTCTGCTTCGCAGCGTCGGAGTGGTTACCTGTTCGGCAGATCACGCAGCCCACCGTTGTCGTAAAGCCGCTCAACCCCTGTGCAATCGCCTTTTAGTTGGACCAGATGGCACAGAGAACCGCCCCTACGGGGCCCATCCTTGATGCTCACTGCTGTAACGGTAGTTTATTCACTTGGGGAGAAAGCTTCTGGGTGCGTGTCGCGGTTCAATAGTTCAGCGGTGGTCGTAGATTGACTGATCACAGATGACAAGTACTGCTTCGTGCGTGGAGCAACTCTCCCACTGAGGGGGCGGCGACCGCCAGAATGTACCACGAGTGTACATTGAGGAGGTAGCTGTGAAGCATAAGTCGAGAGTGAGCCGCACGACGGAGGCAGCGAGCGACGCGCAGGGCCGGTGGGATCAGGCGTACCAACTAGTCCTCAGGTTCGTCCCGACGGAGAAGGCAGCTACGAGGGCGCTTAGAATGGTCAACATGCGATAGACTGCGTGGGGCATCAGACGGGACTTCCATCGAGGAAGGGATCGAGCAACCGCACTCTATCAGAGGCACCCCGCCCGGCACACCCCCCTCAGTTAGCGAAAACAAGAGTGAGAATGGCATGACCGAATCGTGGTGTCCGCATAACCAAGTTGTCAGCTACTTGCGAGGCACCGGCCTCTCTCGACGTATTGAGTCATTCTCGATGCCTGAAAAGAATCCCTTGCGTGCTCTATACGAGACTGAGCAGGATATTATGCGATTCGAATAACCGTCGTCGGGGATGCTAGCGTTCCTCGCGCCTATTGCGCTGGGCGCGTGAGGTAGCTGGCGCAACAACGTTGCAGATGCGACGCCGTGCTGGCCCGACTCCTCGTTTGGTGGGTCCCATGCCCGTAGCACGCAGCGTTGCCACTGCCCAGGAGGACCACTTGATGATGCCACCCAGCTTTCAGGATGTCCTGCTCGCGCAGCGGCAGATCCGGCCCTACCTGGCGAGCACCCCGATGTACGCGTACCCCGCGCTTGACGAGTTGATCGGGACGCGCGTGTACGTCAAGCACGAGAACCACCAGCCCATCGGCGCGTTCAAGGTGCGCGGCGGCGTGAACCTCGTCTCGCAGCTCGGCGCCGACGAGCGGGCGGCGGGGCTGATCGCCGCGTCGACCGGCAATCACGGGCAGTCGGTCGCGTACGCCGCGCGGCTGTTTGGCGTAGCGGCGCGGATCGTTGTGCCGGAGGGCGCGAACCCTGGCAAGGTAGCCGCGATGCAGGGAATGGGCGCTGAGGTGATCTTCCACGGACCAACGTTTGACGAGGCGCGGCGGCACTGCGAGGAGCTGGCGCACCGGCACGGCTCCCGCTACGTCCACTCCGGGGACGAGCCGCTCTTGATCGCGGGCGTCGCGACGGCGACGCTGGAGATGCTTGAGGACGAGCCGGGCCTGGACGCGATCTTCGTGCCCATCGGCGGCGGGAGTGGTGCGGCTGGCGCCTGCATCGTGGCGAACGCCGTGAACCCCGCGATCCGGGTGATCGGTGCACAGGCGGCGGCATCGCCTGCGGCGTACGAGTCATGGCGGCGGGGGGAGATGACGACCGCGCCGAACCGCACCTTTGCGGAGGGGCTGGCGACGGGTGGTGCCTTCGCGCTGCCGCAGAGCATCCTGCGGGTGATGATGCGGGAGTTTGTCCTTGTGTCGGAAGACGAGATCATGCGAGCGATGGTGTGGATGATCGAGCGGGCACACACCCTCGCCGAGCCGGCGGGATCTGCGGGACTCGCGGCGGCGTACCGGATGCGCGAGGAGCTGCGCGGTAAGAAGATCGTCATCGTCTGCTCCGGCGGGAACGCGTCCCTCGAACACCTGCGCCGGGTACTTGAGACGGCAAGCGTCAACCACTAATCGCACGGTGGTGTGTCGGTCACCGGCACATTCGCTCAAGTCCGGGTACTCTCCCTGACCTATGAATGCCCAGGCACTAACGAAGCCGTACTCTATAGCGGTGAGCCAGAAGATTGAAGCTCCAGAATGGCAGGGGGCGGGCTGCGGCCCGCGGGCAGGCACGGAGACCTGCCCCTACCCGGCTCAA
>JACDAU010000531.1 GCA_013695265.1 Chloroflexia bacterium | reverse complement strand
TGAGTCATCGGGTGCAATCGCTGCAACAGAAGCTGACGGACGCCGAGAGCGCTGATGAGCGCAACGCGGTCAAGGAGCAGCTTGCTCACATGACGGAACGCTACTGGGAGATCGAGCGCATGCCCACGTGGCCGGTCGAAACCAGGGTGCGGCGGCGCTTCACGATCAACAACGCGGCGCTGTTCCTGCCCATCTTCGGGCAGTCTCTGCACCTGTCCGGCGCATGGCAGGCGGCGCTCCACCAGATATCGAATATCCTGTCGCAGTGAGTTCGGTTGTCGGTTCCCCAGTACCCTGCTGTGGACGGACGGGGAGGCGCTCATCCCCACCGGCTTCTGGTTGTACGACAAAACCGGCTCTCTAGCTTCGGTTTGAGCCGGGTCCCATGCGCCAGCGGTATCGTTTGTACGGATCAGCCGAGCGGTAGGTCGGGCGGCGGCTCGAAGTCGGCGCGGGCCCAGTACTCGAGTATGTGGCCGTCCGGGTCTTCGAAGTCTATGTGCATCTCCCCGCGCTCCTTGACCCTCGGATCGTAATACCGCACGCCGTGGCGCTGCAAGTTGGCCTCGGCCGCGTCGGCGTCCTTCAGGTCGATGTAAAACACGATATGCTGACGCGCGCCGCCTTCCAGTCGGATGGGGATGCTATTCGGTGACGGCGTAAGTGTCCATGCTCCAGGCAGCCATAACCCGAGGAAGCCGTTCGCCAGACGTACTGTAGCGTGGCGCTCGCCGCGCTCCCATACGGGCAGGCCGAGCACTTCGCTGTAGAAGCGCACGCTTCGCTCGAGGTCCGTGACTACGATTGCGACTTCGGCGATCTGTCTGATTTGGACTGTCATGCTCTGCCTCATGCCCTTTCAAGGTGTGGTGGGTGCCGCTGTATCCCAGCAAGTCCTCGTGTATCCTCTGGGTTCCCAGACACCCGCCCCCGGACCTGATCACATCGTCGCCTCTGGCATGCTGAGCAGCTCCATCAGACGAGCGGTGTCGTCGAGGCGCTCGAGGTCGTTGACCAGAAGAAGCAGTCGCTCGGCCCGCTTGGGCGGAATGCGAGTCGTCGCCAGCCTCATGAACTTGCCCTCGAGCTCGGCCTGACTGAGGGGATTCTCCCTATGACCGCGCCAGTGTTTGACCACCTCACGGAAGAGTCGCCCGTCACGTGTCAGCACCTCAACGGCGGCTGAGCCAACGCCAAACGCCTCGTTGGCAGGATCACCGATCAAACATACGCGCCGGCTCAGGTCGCGAATCAGCGGGTCGGTCAGGCGAAGATCGGTGGTAACAGTGTCGGAGTTGATCTCACGCCGGATGGCTGCGACTGCCATGATGTACTGCGCACAGTGCGACTTCAGCGGATTGTTATCGATGACCTTGGCCCGTGAAGGATGGACGCGATGGACGAGCTCAAGGATGTCTACGGGCTGCAGGTCGTTTTCCACAACGATCTTGAGGAGCGCGTCGAGGCCTGAGTGAATGTCGCCACAACACGGATACTGCTTGAAACCACCGTGCCGCGTGATCCAGAACACCTCGCCCAAATCACGCGTCACCTCTTCGAGGTGCATGGCGCCGGAGAAAGCGTCGTAGATCGTGTACTTGCCGTCATCGGCGATGCCTGGCGGCCCTCCCATGTCCATCTTCGCCAGGAGGGCGGCGATCACGCCGCAGTGGGCGGCCATCCCGACGACGTATGGCCGCGAATCCTCGGTCGGATCGTTCACCCAGGCCATCAGACCACCGGCGTTGATACCGGCAAGGCCGAGCGCGCTGACGAACTGCCCTTGGTCGAGCTTGAGGATGTGCCCGGCGGCTGCAGCAGCGCCAAAGTGCCCGTAGACGCCCGAGGGGTGAAACGAATGCGGATACGGCGTGCCCGGATCAGCGGCGCGGTCGATCCGGGCGGCGACGTCGTATCCCAGAGCCAGTGCGGCGATCAGTGTCCTGCCGTCTGCATGCGCACGCTCACCGACAGTGAGCGCGGTCGGCACGAGGACGGCGGCGGCGTGCTGGCGCCAGACACCACCACCTTCCACGTCGGCGGCGTAGCCCATGACTCCGTTGGCCAGGGCAGCTTGTGCGACGTTGGTCTTGAACCCTCGCCCGATCACCGTACACTCAGGCATGCCTCCGAGCATCTTTGCGAGATCGCCCGTCAAGCGGCTTGCTGAGTATTTGGGTAGCGAACCCAGGAGAAGCGCGCCGAGGGTATCCAGAACTACAACCTTGGCGGCCTCGACGGCCTCAACGGGAAGCTGGTCAAAGCGATAGGCAGCGGCGTACTTGGCCAGCCGGTCGGTACTGCTCATCGCGACGACTCCTCAGTCAATTATAGTAGCACACAATAGTCGGTTGCTGTCTGTGGAATTGACCCGGTTTGGTGGCTCTCCCGAGGTTTTGATGGAGCAGCCTGCCGACACTCAAATTTTCGCCGCCTCTGCGCACCCATTCCCGGAGTCCGCCAATGCCAGTCGCTACCAACTTGCCCGATCCCGACGCTCTCCGCCTGTTTTGCCTGTGTCCGGATCGCGATTGTATCACGCTGTCCATCTGGGTTGTGGCGACCCGTCAGTTCGGTTCCACGCGCGATACGTCCGAGTTGTCTCGGACCTCCAGCAGCAAGGGGTCCAGCAGGGCTCAGAGACGCTGGAGAGCTTGCGCGGCGTCGGGGAGATCGGGGCTTTCGAGGGCGCAATACAATTGGGACTGACGCAGATGCCCACATCCGCAGTCATTCTTGGAGGTTTGGACAATATTGTCGGCCTTGTTTGCGTTAGAGTGAATACGATGGCGCGAAGCGATCAAAAGCGCAACAAGTGGCTTGAAGGCAAGTACTATCAGGATTGTCCAAGCTGTTAGCACCTCGCTACAGCCTCCGGCCACTTGCAGCAACGCAGTTACAGACAGATCCACGACGCAATGCTGCTGCGAAATAAAAGCCGAAAGAGCCAATTCCCAACTGCGGAATGTGGGTAAGTCCTGGCGTAGAGTCGGATTAGGGGATCTCTAATGAACCTCTCACCTGTGTCTAATATTGCGCCCCCATACTACTGAGATCATGCGTAACTCGCAACCTATTTACGTCTTTCCGCGAACAGGTTAAACAC
>JACDAU010000484.1 GCA_013695265.1 Chloroflexia bacterium | reverse complement strand
GGACTGGACTCTCCGTGAACAACACCGCCGAGGCCGTTGCGACCGGCTACACCTTTGGTGCCGGCGCAGTCGCCGGCAATATCGCGATCGCCGCGAAGTTGTGCCGAGTCGTGATGCTCGGGGGCGTGGTCGCGCTCTTTGCGGCACGAGTCCAATCGGACGGCGCGGCAACGCCACCGCTTCGGCGCGGCCACCTGTGGCGCAGGCTGCCGAAGTTCGTATTCTTGTTCTTCGGGTTCTCGCTGCTCGCCGGCACGGGCGTGCTCTCAGTGGAGGAGCGGGAGTCCCTGCGCAACGTCTCGTACTGGCTCTTCCTGCTCGCGTTCGCGGGCATCGGCTTCAAGCTCCGCTGGCAGGACATCCGCGTCGTTGGCCTCCGCCCGCTGCTCGCCATCGGCATCGGCAGCGTCATCCTCGCCGCCGCGACGCTCGCCGCCTCCCTCGCGCTCTCGTCGATCATGTTCTGAACCGCAGGGTATTCACAGCGTGCCTCAGTCCGGAACGAGTGTTCCGACCATGATTAACGGTCAATCAGATCCAGCGCTGCCGCTTCGTCCTCCTCGCCCTCACGTCCCGACAACAGCAGGTATGAGAACAGCGCGACCGCAGTGAGCACGCCGAACGCGAACTTCGCGCCGGGCGGCAGCGCCGAGGGAGAGATGAACCCCTCGATCGTGCCTGCCACTACGAGCAGTGCTGCGCCACCCATCAAGAGCCGGACCGCTTCCTGCGCTGCCGCGACAAGCGCGTCGCGCCGGCTGAGCAGGCCCGGCAACAGCACTGCTTTGCCAAGTCCCATTCCCGCTCCGCCCGCGATAAAGATCACCGTCAGCTCGATCCAGCCGTGCGGACTGACGAAGCTCCACAGCTCCAGCCCCACGCCGCCCCGCTGCGCCGCAGCCGCGACACCACCAATCGTCAACCCATTGAGCGCCAACACCAGTAAACTTGGTATCCCGAGAAAGATCCCGCCGGTAAACGCGAGTACCGCCACCCGGATGTTGTTCGTCATGATCGTCGATGCGGCGACCGAACTCTCGGACGCGGAAATGTCCGCCCAGTTGCCGGTCCGTTGTACCTGCGCGATCCGGGATTCCATGCCGTCTGGGACCAGCACTGCCGAGGCGCGCGGTGTGGTGTAAATCAAAACATACGCCAGAATCGCCGGGAGGAAGAACGAGAGAAAGCCGAGCAGTACCAGATGGCCATTCCGGCGCACGGTCGCCGGAAACTCCTGCGTGAAGAAGCGCAGCAGGGAGCGCTGGTTGCCGCCTCGCCGTGCGTACACATACGGATGTGCCTGACTGAGCAGCCCGTTTAGATACCGCGCGACGGGCGCGCTCGGGTAATCTCTGCGGGCGAGCGCGAGGTCAGACGCCGTTTCCCGGTACAGTGCGCCGAACTCCTCGATCTCCGCCGCCGTAAGTCGCGAGAGCCTGCCACGCCGCACCCGCGACAGGAGCGCTGTGAGACGGTCCCAGCGCGGTTTGCGCGTGTCGATGAATCGGTCTATCATACGTTCAACACCCTTCGATAAGAGCACTGTCCCGCCGTCGGTTCACACGAGACTCGTTTCTCAGCCGGCGTTGTCGCAGTTCACCCTGCGTAAAGCAGACAAGGAGCAATCGTGGACGATCCGTATCTCGTCAGCACGCCCGAAAACGTGGAGCTTCGCTACACGGTTGCCGGACTTGCGACGCGGTTCTTTGCGGCACTCATTGATAGCATCATACTCGCTTTCCTCGGCTTCTTCATCCTGATCGTCGGCCTCATCTTCGTCGCGGCGGGTTCAGGGTTCGGAGATACGGCGTCGCTGGCGATCCTCGCGGTCACGCTTCTCCTGCTTTTCGTGCTCGTTTTCGGCTACTACATCTTCTTCGAGACCGTGTGGCGCGGGCAAACGCCGGGAAAGCGCGCGCTGCGTCTCCGTGTGATGCGCGACGACGGCCTCCCGCTGAACTTCACCGCAAGCGTGATTCGCAACCTGATTCGCTTCTTCGATTTGCTCCCCGGAACGTATGGCTTTGGCGTGGTCGCAATGTTTCTGAACAAGCGTTGGAAGCGCCTCGGCGACATGGCCGCCGGCACCGTCGTGATCCGCGACGATGTGCCGCAGGCGCCGCCCCAACTCCAGGTCTTAACAACACCGCACTCGCGGGTCGAGGCTGCGGGCATGCGGGCGACCCTCTCAAACCGCGAATATGAGTTGATCCGCGAGTACCTGGTGCGGCATCGTTCCCTCGCACCAGTGGCACGGGGGCGGGTGGGGACGCAACTCTCCACCATCGCGGAAGCGCGCACCGGTCTGTCGCGCGACGGTGCCGATCCACTCACCTATCTGAGCAAGGTTGCCGCTCTGCACGCCGCGCGCTAGTCCCCGTCGCCCTTGATCCTGGCAAGCAGTGCGCTGGAAGAGCGGTCAGCGTGGATTGGCAAGATGCGAACCTCCCCGCCGTATCCTCGCACCACAGCCGCCTCCGGTAACATGGCCGGATCGGGCGAGTAATCGCCTCCCTTGAAGTACACTTCTGGCCGGAGCGCCCCGACAATGCGCTCCGCAGTACGGTCTGCAAAGAGCACCACATACTCCACCGACTCCAGAGCTGCGATAAGTTCCGCGCGCTCCTCCTCGGGCACCACCGGACGATCCGGCCCTTTCAGTTCGCGCACCGACGCGTCTGTGTTGACCCCGACGATCAGCGCATCCACCAGATGCCGCGCATCGTGGAGGTAGCGGACATGCCCGACGTGCAGCAAGTCGAAGCAGCCGTTCGTGAACCCTACGCGCTTCCCCGCCGAGCGGAGCCGCTCCCTTTCCACAAGCAACCGGTCCTCGCCGAGCATCTTCGCCCTACTCATGCTCTTCCAGTATCCGCAGCAGCTCCTCCGGCGAGGGACACGCATTGCCGACGTGCTGCACAACCAGCCCCGCCGCCCCGTTCGCCACGTGTGCCGCTGTCTTCAAGGTGCCCCCGGCGGCCAGAACAAGGGTGAGCACCGAGATAAACGTGTCGCCCGCACCGACGGCATCCGCGACCGGGACGTGTACCGACGGGATATGCTGATAGCCTTCCTCGTCCGAGCAAAAGGACACCCCCCCTGCATCCCGCGTCACAACCAGGCAGCCGCAGCCGACCCGCCCCTGCAGGTCAGGGAGAGCGCACCGGAAGTCATCCTCCGTCGTGAGCGCACGGCCTAGCGCCGCCTCGGCCTCGTGCCGGTTGCAGCGCACGCAGTCGAACCCCGCGAATCGGGACAGGTCACCCTGCGAGTCCACGGTGGCGAGGATTCCGCGCTCCCGCGCGACCTCCCGCACGCACTCTATCACCGTGGCGTTAGCCACGCCGCCCTTGTAGTCGGAGAGAAGCAAAGCGTTGGCTTGAGGCGCGAGCTGCTGGATCCTGGCGCACAACTCCGCCTCCCGCTCCGGGGAGAGGAGGGAGCTGCCCGTCCGGTCAATGCGCGCCAATTGCTGTGGCAGCACGAGCAGCCCCTCCGAGAGGATGCGCGTCTTTTCCGTCGTGCGGCGCGCGGGATCAACAACGAGGCCGTCTGTCCTCACCCCACGAGCACGGAGCAGATCGGTCAGCTCCGTTGCAGTCGGGTCCTCGCCCGTAACACCGACAACGGACGCTCGCGCACCGAGCGACACCAGGTTCAGCACGGGGTTCGAGGCGGCGCCAGGCAGGGAGTACTCCCGAACCCACTCCAACACCGCAATCGGCGCCTCCCGCGAGAGCCGCGTGGGCCTGCCGAAGATGTATCGGTCGAGGCACACATCGCCCACAACGACGACCGTCAGCTCGCGGAAGCGCGATAGGAGATCCCGGTACAACACGGCGCTACTTCTGCCGGATAGTCGCGAGGAACATCGCGATCCCAGCCATCAAGGTCTCGAAGATAATCCGGTTCCCGAACGTTCGACCGTCTGTAGCCACGAAGCCTGGACCGAGCGCGGCGCTCAGGAAGTACGCGATGAGGAACGCACCGATGACCATACCAGCGGCGACCGCCTGGAGTTCGGGGCCGCGCCGGCGGTTCGCCGCGTAGTTCACGAGCTCACCTCCACCAAAGCCGAGCAGGAGGGCGATCCAGAAGCCGTACGCCGGAAACAAACCCCACAAGGCGCCAAGCACCAGCGCCACCGCCACGCCGACCGCCGCTGCGCGAAGCACCGTGCTCGGGGAGGGAGCGTTAATGCCCGAACGCCGCTCTCGCGCACACTCGGGACAGCGCAGCCCCACCGAGGTATAGACCATGCACTTGGTGCAGATCGCCTTACCGCACCGCGCACACTGCAGACTGGTCTCCTGGTTTGGGTGCCGGGCGCACCGCATTGTTTCCGTCATCATCCTTCGTTCACCCAGATCTGGCACACCCTGTGCAACATTACGTCGCGTACCGCCAGGTACACGAACAAAGGGAGCGCGAGTTGCCTACGCCATCGCGACGGCTGGCGCACCAACCGGTAGAGCCATTCCAGCCCGGCCCGGCGCAGCCAGGAGGGCGCTCGAGGCGTCACACCAGCAAGGTAATCGAACGACCCGCCGACGCCGATTGCGACACACGGACCCAGCCGCTGGAGGTTGCGGGCGATCCAGAAGTCCTGCGTCGGAGCCCCATAGGCCACCAGCAAAACCCTCGCCGCTCCCAACCGTATCATAGCGCAGATGCGTTCTTCCTCGTCGGGGTGCGGCGAGCCAGCGTACATGCCAGCTATAACGAGGCCGGGTACGAGCGACCGCAACCGATCTCCCGCCGCTTCCGCGACCCCCGGCCCTGCGCCGAGCAGGAACACGGGACAGTCACGCTCGGCTGCAAGCCGAGCGAGCTGTGGGATCAAGTCCACGCCAGTGACGCGCCGTGCTGGCACCCCATGCAGGTAGCGCAACGTCAGGGCGACGAGAGATCCGTCCACGGTAGCAAGGTCGCTCGCAGACAGCACACGCCGGAACGCCGCGTCTCGCCGCGCGCGCACGACAAACTCGGCATTCACGGTGACGACCTGATGCGGACGCTCGTCGGCAAGAAACCGGTCAAGCGTCTGGAGCACGGCGGGCATCGAGAGTGGATGCACGGAAACACCCAGCACATTGCGCACGGGCAACTCGATCCCGATGAGCGGGCTCACCCTACCGCCCACCATCTCTGTGGCGCCGCACTGGGGTTAGGCGAGCACAGAGACCTGCACCCCACGCGATGTGCACCGGCACCACAGCGCCTCGGCAGCATCACCTGCATGGCACGGCAGCGAGACATCACGGGTCTCAGAGGATCAGGTCGCTGACGAGCTTCTGGATATCGTCCAATTCGAACGGCTTGGTGAGGATGCCCTCCGGCGCAAACGAGCCTTCAATCGCCGGCATGTTCGTCTGGCCGCTCACGACGACAACCGGGATGTGCGACGTCTCCGGATCCGTCTTGAGCCTGCGCAGAATCTGGGCGCCGTCCTCGCCGGGCAGTCCGAGATCAAGTGTTATCAGCGCTGGATTCAGGAGCTTCGTCATCATAAGCGCGGTCTCGCCATCCTCGACCGGGAGCACGCGATACCCCTCACCCTCAAGGAGCAGCGTGAGCACATCCCGGATCTGGTCGCTGTCGTCTACGACTATGACCGTACGACGCTTATCTTCCGTACTCAGCACATCCACTCCCACCGTGTCATGAAACTGGCCCTCGGACGAACGGTTGCACATTGTCTGTCCACTGGTCGACACACGCGATGCAATACATATATTGTACCTAACGCGCGTCACGATGCGAGGCGCAGCTTCCACACTCGCCAGATGTGCAAGGTTCAGGCGTCGCTTGGCACTTGCCGTACTCAACCTCTAAAATGACTGGCCGCATCATCTCGAGGACAAGGTGCGAAGCGCCTTCCCGTACGGGCCTCGCGAAGACGAGGACGGCGCAGGCATTTCCGCCTGCGGGGCGACGAGGCGAATCAATCCCGATGACGGGCGAAGTATCG
>JACDAU010000537.1 GCA_013695265.1 Chloroflexia bacterium | reverse complement strand
CAGTGCTTAGCACGCCCGTCGATTTCGCCTCGGACATCAGCCTTATCGCCCGCCCGATAGCGATCGAAGGCAGCAGGGATCTCATCGCGCGTGGCTATCATCGGGAGGCTGTATTCTGGATGCTCGTCACGTACTCCCGCTGTCGGAAGGTGCTCTGCAATGACGCGCCGCCAGCAACAATGGCACGGTTCGACCCTGCTTACAGGCGGCTACTCGGCGATCTTGGAATCACCTCGTTCACCGATCTACAGCAGCGCGGAGAACAGGTAAAGAGACTACTTCCCGATATCTGGGAGGTGGCGGAAGCAATCATAGCCACTAATCCCGAGATCAAAGAGTAGTATCAGGATGAATGGACCGGTGTATGGCGCGGTCACCGATCATTCCTCAGTGCGGGCGGTGGTAGGATACCCACAGTTGGCGTCTCGCGGCACAAGTGCCTCGGCCGACTGCCAGGACGCTCGCCGACCCAACAAATTGTTGCCCTCCCGGCTTGTTGACGCAGGGTGTCGGTTGACACGCCACGAAAGCAGGGTGCGTGCTCAGTTATACTGAAGGGCCGGGAACAGTCCCTCCAATCAGCGCTTTGTGATAAGGATCCGAATCACATGAAGCTTCAATACCAGCGCGTCAGCTACATCAGTACGGTAGCCGCCGGTCGCCAGCTCGAACGGATGCTGGACTACTTGATGGATGCGTCACGCAATACGGCGCTCAACGCCGCCGGCGAATGGCGCCCTCCCGTGGACGTGTATCAGATGGACGATGAACTGACGGTTCTGATAGAGCTCGCTGGCATGCTCGAGGATGACATAGAGGTGGTGCTCTTCGACGATGTGCTCGTCGTGAAGGGCGAACGCAAGCCCACCCTTGAGGCCGAGCGGGAGTTGACCTACTACGAAGCCGGAGTCCGCTACGGACAGTTCCGCGTGGAGGTCTTCTTGCCCTTGCAGGTTGAGGCCGACCGGGTCGAAGCCTCCTATCAGAACGGGTTCCTGAGAATCAAGCTGCCGCGCCAGGCGAGCAGCCCGCAAACTACAGTGGTACTGGATAGCAATGATGACTGAGCAAAACAACACCGATCCGACGGAGTTGCAAACACCAGCGGATGCGGCCCCAAACAAGGCGACGGAAAGCCCGGCGCGCGACGAGGGGGAAACACGGCCAAATATCCCTGGCAGCCTCCCCCTGCTGCCCTTGAAAGAGGTGATTGTCTACCCGTTCGCGGTGCAGCCCTTCCTGGTAGGCCAACCCCGCTCCGTTCGCCTGATTGACCAAATCATGAAGGCCGACCGTCTGGTTGCGCTCGTCGCGCAAAAAGACGCCTCCATAGAACAACCGGGGCCTGCGGACATCTACACCGAGGGCACTGCCGGCCGCATCGCGCAACTACTCCGCAGGCCGGATGGGACGATTATGGTCGCCGTTCAGGGCCTGGAGCGGATCCGGGTCACCCAGGTTACACAGGAAGAACCATACCTCATCGCAGACATCGAGGTTGTCCACGAGGACTACGAGGAGACCGTCGAGATTGAGGCAATGCGCCGCAACGCAGTGCAGTTGTTCCAGCGGCTCCTGAGCTTGAACCAGCAACTTCCAGAAGAGTTAGGAACCTACGCGACCAGTCTCAGTGATTCTCGTCACGTCACGTACCTCATAGCTGGTTCCATTCGAATGGGGCTGGCAGTACGGCAGGAGCTCCTGGAGTTGCCGAGCGTGCGCGAGAAGCTTGTGCGGCTCACCGACGTTCTCAACCACGAGTTGCAAGTGCTGGAGCTGGGGCAGAAAATCCAGACCCAGGCGCAGGAGACGATGACCAAAGCGCAGCGGGAGTACTTCCTGCGCGAGCAGTTGCGCGCCATCCAGCAGGAACTCGGTGAGGAGGACGACCAGGTCGCTGAGACCAACCGACTTCGCGAGCAGGCTGCCGAAGTGGCGCTCTCCGAGGAGGCGCGCAAGCAGGTGGAGCGTGAGCTCGGACGGCTGGAGCGCCTGCCGCCCGCCAGCCCGGAACATTCCATCATTCGCACATACGTCGAGATGATGCTCGGCTTGCCGTGGGGCGTCTACACTGAGGGGGAGATCGACGTACCGCGAGCGCGGCAGGTGCTTGATGAGGATCACTACGACCTGGAACGCATCAAGGATCGCATCCTCGAGTACCTGGCCGTTCGCAAACTGAAGGCGCAACGCATGCCGGAGGCAGAACGCGCCGACCTTCGCGAACCCATCCTCTGCTTTGTGGGGCCACCCGGAGTCGGCAAGACATCCCTCGGGCAGAGTATCGCCCGATCGCTCGGCCGCAAGTTCGGCCGCATGAGTCTCGGCGGTGTTCGAGACGAGGCCGAGGTGCGCGGGCACCGGCGAACGTACATCGGCGCAATGCCTGGCCGGATAATACAGGCTTTGATGCGTGCCGAGAGCGCGGATCCCGTCTTCATGCTTGATGAGGTGGACAAGCTTTCCATTGGGTACCAGGGTGACCCCTCCGCAGCGCTGCTGGAAGTGCTTGACCCGGAGCAGAATCACACATTTCGGGACAACTATCTGGACGTTCCATTCGATCTCTCCCGCGTGATGTTCATCGCGACCGCCAACACCCTCGATACGATCCCCGCACCGCTGCGTGACCGCATGGAGACACTGGAACTCAATGGGTACACGGAGGAGGAAAAGCTCCGGATCGCGGAGCAGTATCTGATACCACGCCAGTTGCGGGCGAATGGGCTTCAGCCCGAGGAGGTCGCAGTGACCGAGGATGCGTTGAAAGGCATTATTCGGGGGTACACTCGCGAAGCTGGTGTGCGCACTCTCGAGCGCACCATTGGCACGCTTCTGCGCAAACTCGCGCGGCGTTACGCGGAGGGGGAGCACGGACCCTTCCTTGTCGCCGAAACCGACCTTCAGGAATATCTGCGTCGTCCGTACTTCGAGAACGAGGCAGTGGAACGCATAGACCGGCCGGGCATCGCGACGGGACTCGTCTGGACGCCGGTTGGTGGTGACATCGTGTACGTGGAGGCGTCGATGACGCCCTCCGATGAGGACCGCCTCATCCTGACCGGGCAACTCGGTGACGTAATGCGCGAATCGGCGCAGGCCGCGCTGACGTACGTGCGATCGAGCGCACTTGCGCTGGGTCTGCGCCCCACGGCGTTCGACAATCAGGCGGTGCATCTGCACGTTCCGGGCGGAGCAGTACCGAAGGACGGTCCGTCAGCTGGAGTTACGATGGCGG
>JACDAU010000461.1 GCA_013695265.1 Chloroflexia bacterium | reverse complement strand
TTACAAGGGAGACCGCTTTCCCCCGCGACAGTACCGCGTTCGACTGCGCTCACGCCAAGCCGTAACAAGAAAGCAGCGTCCGGACGCCGATGGAAGAAACCGAACAGCCCTGCACCAGGGCGGCCATTGCTGCCGTGAGCACGACGCGGCCACACAAGGCTGCCGCGCTCCAGGAGGGCGGGACGTACTATCTGCCCTATCGCCTGCACGCCTCCCCCGAGCAGTTCGCCCGCGCCTATCCGCAGGGGCGGGAGTTCTTCGCGCGCAAGCGAGCATACGACCCCGACGAGCTGTTCCAGAACGAGTTCTATCGCACCTACGGACGCCCATAGCCGGGAGACCACTCGGGCTAGGTCGTTTGGTACGGATCGAAATCATCTCCGACGACCCGAACGCGATGGACACAACCCCACGGCGGCTGCGTCTACACCGGCACAGGGATGACCAGTACCGCAAGCTCCTGTCGCGAACACCGAAGCTGTCCAGCCTCGCGGCCAAGTCCTAGCCGGCGCCCTCCAGGGACGAGGCGGTCGGACGACGGGGGACGCTTGGGATGCCCGGACGGTGTTCAACGGGGCCTCGACTGGCTACGATGTGGCCGGCTTCAAGTCACGGAGGCTGCGCCTGCAGCGACTCGAGTCCGACGGGGTCGGCGACATCGCGGGCTGCTCGCTGCTGCATCTGCAGTACCACCTCGGCCTCGACACCCTCTCGTGGCCCGGGCTCGGAGCCGCAGCCACCGGGGTCGATTTCTCGCCGAGGGCCATCGCTCTGGCTCGGCCGCTCGACGAGGAACTGCGGCTGGACACCCGGGTTGTCTGCGCGGACATCTACGACTTGACCGACGCCCTGCGGCAGCACTACGACATCGACTTTACGACCTATTGAAGCCCGATGCTGTCGGGATCGTGCCATGCCTTGATGGTTGAGCTGCCCACAGTGTCGGAGCACTACGACCCTAGCCCTGCCGACCGAGAGGTGGCGTGCGCATAGGTGGTATAACGGTCATATGTCCGATCCCTTGCTGCTCTTCGAGTTCCCCGGACCTAACGGATGTCCCCGTCCGCTCCGCTTTGCGGACCCGCTCCGTGTCATAGCGGCGCACGACGCCGGGCAGGTCCGACCCGCACTGTGGGAGGCAGAGGCGGCGCGGCGGGCGGGCTGCTGGGTAGCGGGGTACGTGGCGTACGACGCGGCGCCTGGGCTCGATCCGTCGCTGGAAACCCAGGAGTCAGTCGGGATGCCCCTCGTCTGGCTCGGCGTGTTCGCGGCGCCGTCGTCCGCTCCCCTCCCCGAGGGTGGCGCGTTCCGCATCGGGGAGTGGCGGCCGTCGATAGGGGCCGATACGTGGGCACACGGTGTCGCGGTGGTTCGGGAGGCGATCGAGCGCGGGGAGACGTACCAGGCAAACCTCTCGCTCCGTTTCCGCACCGCCTTCGCCGGCGACGCCCTCGCCTTCTACGAGCGCCTCCGGCGAGCGCAGCGCTCAGCCTACTGCGCCTACCTGGATCTCGGGCGGTATCAAATCGTGAGTGCGTCGCCGGAGCTGTTCTTCCGCACGGACTGCGGGCAGATCACCACACGGCCGATGAAGGGCACGGCGCCCCGCGGCCGCTGGGAGGAGGAGGACGCCGTGCGGGCGGAGCATCTGCTCGGGTCGCCCAAGGAGCGCGCGGAGAACCTGATGATCGTGGATCTCCTGCGCAGCGACCTCGGCCGGGTGGCCCGCGTCGGCTCCGTGCGGGTGCCGGAGCTCTTCACGCTGGAGCGCTATCCCACGGTCCTCCAGATGACATCGACGATCACCGCCGATCTCGATCCCCGCGTGACACTCGAGGAGCTGTTCAGCGCGCTCTTCCCGTGCGGCTCGGTAACCGGCGCGCCCAAGTCGAGCACGATGCGGCTGATCGCCGCGCTGGAGGATTCGCCGCGCGGGGTATACTGCGGCGCGGTCGGGTACGCCGGGCCGATGGGCGAGGCGATGTTCAGCGTGCCCATCCGCACCGCCGTGGTGGACACGGGCACCGTGGAGTACGGCGCGGGGGCGGGCGTGACATGGGACTCCGACGCCGACGCCGAGTACGCGGAGGTGCGCGCCAAGGCGGCAGTGCTCACCGAGGAGCGGCCCCCCTTCTCGCTGCTGGAAACGCTGAAGTTGGAGCAAGGGAGGTACGTGCTCCTAGAACGCCACCTGAACCGCCTGCTCTCCTCCGCGCGCCACCTTGACGTGCCTGCCGATGAGCGAGATACGCGCTTCGCCCTCGACCGCTGCGCACGGGAGCACTCGGATGGCGCGTGGCGGGTGCGCGTCCTCGTCGGGGAGGACGCCACCGTGCGCGTGGAGCCCGAGCCGTTGCGTCCGCTGCCAAAGGATCCACTGCCCGTCGCGCTCGCGACGGAGCTCGTGTGCCGCGAGGACCGCTTCCTGTACCACAAGACGACGCACCGGAGTGCGTACGAGCGGCTGCGGACGCGGCGTCCGGAAGTATACGACGTGCTGCTGCGCAACGAGGAGGGGGAGCTGACGGAGTTCACGACCGGAAACCTCGTGGCGGAGATTGATGGTGCGCTCCTGACCCCTCCACGAGCGTGTGGCCTGCTTGCCGGCACGCTCCGCGCCGAACTGCTGGAATCGGGCCGGATCAGCGAGGGCATCTTACGCCCGAACGATCTGGACCGGGCGTCACGCCTGTGGCTGATAAACGGCGTGCGGGGATGGGTGCCGGTGCACATTGTGGAGTAGGGAACCACGCACATGCCGCTGGCGCTGGTCCTCGCCCGCATCCACTGCCACCACTGCTGTTGCGGCGGCCGATGTGGTGGGGCGGCCTGACCGTCCTCCTGCCGCAGCTCCTCATCGCTCCGGTGGTTCGCATTCTGTGCGGTGGTCCGGGAGATAGTCTGGGTAGCGCTGTACGCGGGACTGGGCCATGGACCAGGCTCGGCGGCGTTCACGAGGCCGGCGTACAAGAAGCAGCAGCGGTGGATATCTGGAGTGACAAGCGACACGGTGCCGGCGAGCAGGTCGCGCCCTACAGCTTCCTCCGTGGTGTGGTGTTGGTCCGCGGCGCGGCGTCCACGGTAGAGCGTCGATGGGCGGGACGTGGGCAGTATGGTGGCACACCGTCGGCAGGGCAACCCGAGGTGCACGAGTCCTATACGAAGGCGGCCAGTGTAGCGGTGAACGCGGGGCTGGGAGTGGAGAAGGGGGCTGCCGGGGCTGATGGTAGCTATTTCGACCGCTGCGTGGACTGGACTCCGCTCCCCTTAGTGGTGCATCCGCGAAGTTTAGGTAGTAAGCGTCGTCGTCCAGACGATGGGTTTCATCACGACTTCTCCCAGGAAGGTTAGGACAGGCCGGTGGGTGTGCGACCTGCGAAACATGCAGTATCTAGCGGATGCACCATTAGTAC
>JACDAU010000450.1 GCA_013695265.1 Chloroflexia bacterium | reverse complement strand
ATACTATATGTACTACTCGGCGGGCGGTGAGGAGGGACAGGGGCATCAGTTGCGGGTCGCGACCGCCCCGCATCCTGCCGGGCCGTTTGAGGACCTCGGCTTTGTGCTTACGCCCGACGACCCGTTTACGATTGACGCGCACCCGTTTCGGGACGAGGACGGCGTCTGGTATCTCTTCTATAGTCGCGATTACCTCGACTCTGCGGAGGGGCAGCGCGTCGGGACGGGGATCGTCGTAGATCGCCTCGTGGGCATGACGAGTCTCGCGGGGGAGCGCCGCACCGTGGTCCGGCCGCACGCGGACTGGCAACTCTACGAGCGGCAGCGGCTGTGGTACGGCCAGGTGTGGGACTGGTACACCGTGGAGGGCGCGTTCGTCCGCAAGCACGATGGTCGCTACTACTGCTTCTATAGCGGCGGCGCATGGAGGGAGCCGAACTACGGTGTCTCATACGTGGTCGCGGACCACCCGATGGGACCGTATGAGCTGGACTTCGAGGCAGTGGGGCCGAAGATCCTGCGCACCGATCCAGGCAAGGTGATCGGTCCCGGACACGCGTCATTCGTGCTCGGGCCAGACGGCGCGCAGGAGTACATCGTCTACCATGCCTGGGACCCGGAGCACACGGGGCGGACGATGCGGATGGACCCGCTGGCGTGGGGTGCCGATGGTCCGTGGTCGCCCGGTCCCACGGTGGCGCCACAGCGAACGCCAGGGCGGCAGACCTGACGGAGAAGACTACGACCGGTGCCGGGGGTGCGCTACCAGCGGTCGCGGAAGTTGCGGGGCTTGCCGAGCGCGCTGTCTTCCTCGCAGAGCATCAACCAGTCGTCGCGCCGGGCGAACAGGCACTGCGGGCACACCTCGAAGCGGCGCAGCAGGGTGGCTTCCGGTGCGGGTTTTGCAGTAAGGGTGCCTGCCGTGCGCGGGTGACGTCGGCGCGGGCGCACCGCTTCCAGCAGCTTCGCGGTGTTCCATATCATCGGCCCGGCCTGGAGCGTGTCCGCAACCAGACGCCGGTCGTCCGTCACCACGATGTCTCCTGAGCCGCACATCCGCGCGATCAGATCATCCGCCGTCTGGTCCCAGGAGTAGTATGCCTGGATGTGCCCCGCTGACAGGCGTTCATTCGGGGTAGGTGCGCCATCGAAAACGAGCGCGATCTTGTACCGACGCAGCGAGTGGTGCCCGAGCAGGCGCACCAGCTCGGTGCGGGCGCTGCTGGGATCGCGCTGCTCAAGCTCTCGCAGCGCCGAATCGCGCCGGATCACGTTGAGGGCATCGACTAGCAGAAGCGCCATCGACGGCTCAGAGCCCCGTCCAGATCGCCCAACGGGTGGTCGGCTTTGGACTGCCCCCTGGCGGTTCCACAGAGACGCCCACATTTTGATAGCCCCGCACGCCACCCGTGGGACTGAGTAGCCGGAACCAGTGTCCACTCGCGTTCGGCGTGAACGTGGCGACGCTTTCCGTTTCACCACTATCGCCAAGCCACAACTGGTACACCCGGCCCTGCGGCGGCGGCGGCATCCCGTCGAACACCACCATGGCGAGGTCGCCCTCGCGCGACAAGTACAGCCGGGTGCGCGTCCCGTCCTCGGAGACGCCGGCGTCCCGGACAATCACGCCGGGACGACCAAGCAGGTCGACCACGCCGGCGACGGTGCTGCGCCGCTGCGCCAGTTCCAGTTCCTGGCGGTTCAGCTTCGTGTTGAGTTGCCAGTTCCACCCGCCGAGCGCGAGGGCGAGCACGACGCAGGCCGCGGCAACGGCCCACGGTAGCCGCGCAGGGAGGGATCGCGCCCGCGAGCGCACGGGAGTTGCCGGGCTTGGCAAGGCGCGGATCGGCACGGCACGTTCCAGTAGGCGGGTACTGAAGCCGACCGGCAATGTGGCGGCGGGCACGGCCACGTTCAGCACATTCGGGATTTCGGCGTACACGGCGATTTCCTCGGCGCACGCCGGACAATTGGCGAGATGCTGGCGCAGCGTGGCCTCCTCCCCGGCGTCGAGGACGCCCTGGATATAGGAC
>JACDAU010000442.1 GCA_013695265.1 Chloroflexia bacterium | reverse complement strand
ATGCAACTGTATCCCGAAGACTGGCGGGTTCCCGACATTGCGCCGGTCACCGAGCCAGGCGCCTGGGACCCCCTGCATATGCTGATCGTGCCAATTCGCGGCGTCGAGGGCGATATGATCGGGCTGTTCTCCGTGGATTGCCCGCTCGATGGCAGGGTCCCCGGCCTGGCGGTGATCTCCGACTTGGAGACGTTCGCCCATCACGCCGCGCTCACGGTCGAGAACGCCCGACTCTTTGAGCGCCTGGCGTCCGAGACGGCAACTCTGCGCGAGAGCGAGGAGCGATTCCGCATCCTGTTTGAACGCTCGCCGGACGCAATCACGCTCACCGACCCGCATTGCACCGAAGTCTTCCATCCCATCAGGGACTGTAACGGTGCGGCGTGCCGTATGAACGGATACAGCCGCGCGGAGTTGATCGGTCGGTCCATCGATGTGCTGCATCCCAATCCCAGCGACGAGCTCGAAATCGCGGCGTCCCCGGCGAAGCTTCGCCACGAAGGGGTAATCCACATGGACACCATCCATCGCCGCAAGGACGGGACGATCTTCCCGATTGAATGCTCAATCTCCATGATCACGCTGGGCGGCAGGGAACTCGTCATGGGCATCGACCGTGACATCACGGACCGCAAGATCTTTGAAGCACGCCTGGAGCATCAGGCATTTCACGACCCCCTTACGGACCTGCCAAACCGGGCGCTCTTCCTCGACCGGCTGGGGCACGCGCAGCTGCAGGCCGCCCGGCAACAAACGAGCGTGATGGTGCTCTTCCTCGACGTCGATGGTTTCAAGTACATCAACGACGGCTTTGGTCACGCGATGGGCGACGATTTGCTCGTCGCGGTCGCGAAGCGTCTCGTCGCCTGCTCGCGGCCAAACGACACCGTCGCGCGTCTGGGTGGCGACGAGTTCGCGCTGCTGATCGAGGGGTCGGTCGATGTGTCGATCGCTACCGGGATCGCGGAACGAATCATTCAGCACCTGGAAGCGCCGTTCTCCATCGAAGGTCACGAGATGACCGTCAGCGCGAGCATTGGGATTGCGGTGGGCGACGCGGATCGTGCCGCGTCTGCGGACCTCCTGCGCGAGGCTGACATCGCGATGTACCGGGCAAAAAACGGGGGCAAGGGACGGCATGAGATATTCGAAACACACATGGGCTTCCGAGCCGTGGAGCGTACCGGCCTCGAAAACGACCTGCGCCGTGCGCTGGGACGCGGTGAGTTTACCGTGTATTACCAGCCAAAGATGGAGCTTGCCACCGGCAGAGTCCAGGAACTGGAGGCGCTGGTGCGATGGGAGCATCCGGAGCGGGGGTTGATTGTGCCCGGAGAGTTCATACCGCTAGCGGAGGAGACGGGGCTCATTCTGCCGCTGGGGCGGTGGGTGCTTGAGGAGGCGTGCCGACAGGGCCGGTGGTGGCAACAGCGGTACCCATCCTGTGCCGAACTTGTCATAGGGGTTAACCTCTCCGCACGCCAGCTCCAGGACGGCAACCTGATGGCGGATATCGCACGCGTGCTACAGGTATCCGGCCTGCCACCGCAGACGCTGCAGATGGAGATAACGGAGAGCGTGGTAATGGAGGATGCGTCGGCCACCATCGAGACCCTGCGAAGGCTCAAGGCGCTGGGTGTGCGACTCGCGATCGATGACTTCGGCACTGGCTACTCCTCCCTTTCCTACCTCAAGCGCTTTCCCGTAGATGTACTCAAGATCGACAAGTCCTTCGTGGACGGACTCGGGGAAGACCCGGAGGACACGGCGATCGTGCAGGCGATTATCACCCTGGCACACTCGCTCGGCATGGACGTCACTGCGGAAGGCGTGGAGACTATCGAGCAGTCCAACCAGCTACAAGTGCTCGGTTGCAGGCTCGGGCAGGGCTATCTTTTTGCGCGCCCGCTGCCCGCCTGTGCACTTGAGAGGATGCTCGAACCACGCAACCGGTCGCACTCGCTGCGCCTGCTGGCGGGCGCCTAATCCTCGGTCGGCGTGGTCCCAACGGCGGAACTCGTCCCCCATACCGTCCCCAGTTCCAGGGTGAAGCCAGGCAACTCCGGGTCTGCGGATACCTGCGCCGGGTCGTCGAGGATCTGAACCGTGGCGCCCGGCTGGTAGACGTACACCCGCCGCGCTTGGGGATCAAGGAGCCAACCCAACCGGACGCCGTTCTCGATGTACTCATCCATCTTGGCCTGCAATTCGACGATAGTATCGCTCGCGGATCGCAACTCCACCACAAAATCGGGGCACAATGGCAAGAAGCCGCGACTTCGCTCATCTCGACTGAAGGCAACGAGGCGCGATTGTACAAGCCAGGAAGCATCAGGAGAGCGAATGGCACCATTCGGTAATCTGAAGCCGACGGAGGAATCGTACGCCGTGCCAGTGCCATCCTGCCAGGACCAGATCGTGAGCAGCGTCGTGAGGGCGGCATTTTGACTACTAGTCACTTCTGCTGTCGGTGGCATTATCTCCAGGTTCCCCTCCGCCGTTCGCTCGATGTGCAGATCCCGATTCAATCGGCTAAGCGCGAAGAATTGCCGATCATCGAGATGGAGGGCGGGCGCCAGACGCACGACAATAGACGACTCCGGTGGGCGGACGATCATTTCGGCCATACTGTAAGCAACCTCCAGATGATACGAGAGTATATCATGGGGCCGTCACGCAGCCGCCCTCGTCACGGCCTGACGCTGCGACTCTCTTCGACATCGACTGGCTCGTAGTTGCTGCGGTACTGGCCCGTGGTTGCCGCACCCACGCCATTGTATACTCGCCCAATGGACAGGGCGATTGACCAGCACCCGAAGGGGAAACAACGGTGACCGAGACGACACACACGCAGACCGACTACGCGGCGGTGAACAATGGACAGCTCTGGTACGAGACCGCAGGCACGGGTCACCCACTCATCCTGCTGCACGGCGGGCTGGTGGACAGCGGGCTGTGGGATCCACAGTTCCCGGTGTTCGCCCAGCGCTACCAGACGATCCGCTACGACCTGCGGGGCCACGGACGATCCTCCGATGCGGGGCCGGCGCCCTACTCCCACATCGAGGACCTGCACGCCCTGCTCGACGTGCTGGAGATACCGCAGGCACACATACTCGGCCTCTCCAGAAGCGGCGCTATCGTCGTGGACTTCGCGCTCGCGCACCCCGAGATCGTTACGGCGCTCCTGCCCGTGGCTGCGGGGTTGAGCGGGTTTGAGTACACAGCGGAACCGGAGATCGAGCAACGATTCGTGGACGAGGAGGCGGCGTTGGAGCGAGGCTCCGTGGATGAAGCCGTCGAGATATCGCTGCAAGTCTGGACCGACGGCGTCCAACGCACGCCCGAACAAGTAGACCCAGCGGTGCGCGAGCGCGTCCGCCAGATGACTACCGCGCTCTACACCCGCGGTGATCCGCCAGCACCCATCCGCGTCGATCGGCCAGCCGCAGCCAGGCTCGGCGAGATCCAGATCCCGACGCTCGTGATCGTCGGCGACCAGGATCTGCTCGAAACTCGGGAGGTAGCAGACGCGCTCGCGGCGGGAATCCCCGGCGCGCGCAAGGCGGTCATCCCCAATTCTGCCCGCCATCTGAACCTTGAACAGCCGGAGGAGTTCAACCGCATCGTACTCGACTTCCTCGCCGAGCAGCCGTGAGGGAGTATCCCGGCAGGCGATTGCGCGGTCTTGCGCCGGGCGGTGGTGGCTATACTGATGGTCAGTGCATTGGGACACCGAGAAAGGACATACAGCGATGACCATCCACACCCTTGAGCCTGACGAGCGCACCTTGCAC
>JACDAU010000437.1 GCA_013695265.1 Chloroflexia bacterium | reverse complement strand
TCGGCAGCGACGGTACCCTCACCGGCTACGGCGGCGGGCTGGACCTCAAGGAACGGCTGCTCCGGCTGGAGGGCGTCGCGCTTGCTACAACGAGCGCAACGCAACAGACCATGTTCCTCCACAGCGAGGAGCAGACGAATTGATCCTCCGCGCCAGTGATGCCGCGCCGCTGCCTCGTAGGGTCGCTCAACTGAACGCCCGCGCAATCTCGCCTTCGCTCCGGACTTTCGGGTTCAATGCTTACGTCCACCGCAGGAGTGCGTTCGGGCGAGCGACCAGTCAAACGCGCCGACCTGCGGCGCCCGTCAACGTCCGCCTGAAGCACAACGGTTACAATAGCACTCCGTACCTGCTCGGAGACAAAGGAGTGCTCGATGCGAACCCGATTCCCAGCGACTGACCCGTACGACAGTGGTATGCTCGACGTGGGCGATGGGCATCGAGTGTACTGGGAATGCTGCGGCAACCCCGATGGCCGACCCGCGATCTACCTCCACGGTGGACCCGGTTCGGGCTGCACGCCCGGCCAGCGGCGCTTCTTCGATGAGGACGCCTACCGTGTCGTGCTGTTCGACCAGCGTGGGTCCGGTCGCAGCCGACCGCTGGCAAGCGATCCCGATGCTGACCTGAGCACCAATACCACCGCCCACCTCATAGCCGATATCGAGGCGCTGCGCGAGCTGCACGGGGTGGAAAGCTGGACGGTCGTAGGCATGTCCTGGGGAACAACCCTTGGCCTTGCGTACGCCCAGGCACACCCTCAGCGGGTCAACGGCCTGGTGCTGGCCCTCGTGACCACCACATCCCGCCGCGAGGTCGAGTGGATCACCCGCGACGTCGGACGCATCTTCCCACAGGAGTGGGACCGGTTCTCCGCCGCCGTGCCGGACACGTTGCGCCACCTGCCCCTGGTCGATGCCTACGGCAGGCTGCTGCTTGACGCCGACCCCGCCGTTAGTGAGCGCGCCGCTCGGGAGTGGTGCGCCTGGGAAGATGTCCACGTCTCCCTCGCCATCGGCCATCGCCCTGACCCGCGCTACGAAGATCCGGAGTTCCGTCTCCGTTTCGCGCGTCTGGTCACGCACTACTGGCGGAACGCCGCCTTCCTGGAGGAGGAGCAACTGCTGCGTGACGCGTCAACGCTCGATGGCATCCCGGGGATACTCATTCACGGCCGCTACGACGTTAGCAGCCCGCTGGAGACCGCCTGGCGACTGTCTCAGAATTGGACCACGAGTCGGCTCCACGTCCTCGACGACTCCGGCCACGGCGGTGACGCCTTCACCGCCGTCATCATTGATGCCTTGGCCCAGTTCGCGGCGAAGTAACCTTCCGCTGCCGGCCGCAGCCCGAGCGTTCCGCAGCGAGCGTCTGGGCCGCTGGCAGGTTTCCGATGTGCGGTTCGCTCCTTACGATCACGGCTGTGTCGTCTACCTGGTTAGGGCGGGCTCGTTGCCGGACCGACCAATGCCAACAGCCGCAGCCGTAGTTCCTCGGGGGAGCGCGCGTCCAGGCATCGCGCGGAGACGGCGAGCACCGCACCGGAAGAGGGCTCACCCGACGCCGGAACGTCAACGATGACCGGCGTATCCGTCGTGACCGCTGCCGCAAGCTCCGCAGGCACGCGCAGAAAGTCGGGGTGCAGCGCGAGTACCGACGCCACTTGCGCCGTGTCCGACGCGACCGCGATCATCACGACGTCCGCCGCCTCGCAGACTGCGGCAATCTCCGCGTCAAGCGGCGCGGCGCTCACGGCGTGCGCACCCGTCTCGACCGCGTCCCACGCCTGCGCCGCAGTCGTGACCGTCCCAGCCACCACGACAAGGTCCAGCCCGGCCTGCACCACCGCCGCCACGCCTTCGTTCGCCGGTACCTCCACCGCTCCCACGCCTGCTGCCATTGCGTCGCGCGCAGCCTCCTCGGTGCCCTGGTCACCATCGAGCAGGAGCAGGAGGTGGGCATCAAGGAGACGGCGAACGACGTCGTGCTTCGACAATAGTCGCTCCTCTACCAGGACGCCTCGAGTGCGGCCAGCTTCGTTTGCGCATCATCGGCTTTTCCACCGTGACCGCTCACCGCCGTCTGGAACTCGTACCAAAGCAGGGTCTTTACCGAGGCGCGGACCTGGGCCGTATCCTCGTTCAGGAAGGAGGGCGTAACCCTGAACCGTGCAAAGGTTATAAT
>JACDAU010000419.1 GCA_013695265.1 Chloroflexia bacterium | reverse complement strand
GGCGTGGACTTCACGAAGATGTTCGATTCCGTGTCCGCGATGGTGCGGGCGTGCGGGCCGGAGGCACAGGCTTCGGAGAACCCCGGCGTGTGGCTCGGAGCGATCCTCGGCGAGGCGGCGAAGGCGGGCCGAATCAAGCTCACGTTCGCGATCTCCCCCGGCATCGCCACGTTCGGCTACTGGGTGGAACAGCTCATCGCGGAGAGCACCGGCAAGGAGGGCGTGGGTCTGCTGCCCGTCGAGGGCGAGACGCTCGGCGCGCCGGAGGTGTACGGCAACGACCGCGTCTTTGTTCACCTGGACATCGACGCGCCGGAAGACATGAAGATGAGCGAGAAGCTCGACGCGCTCGCGGAGGCGGGGCACCTGGTGGTGCGCCTGAAGCTCACCGGTCCGCTGGACCTCGGCGGGGAGTTCCTCCGCTGGGAGATCGCGACAGCGGTCGCGGGGGTGGTGCTCGGCATCAACCCGTTTGATGAGCCGAACGTGCAGGAGAGCAAGGACAACACCTCGCGCCTGCTCGACCGGTACAAGCAGCAGGGCCAGCTCCCGGAGAAGCAGCCGTCGCTAACGGAGAACGAACTGGCATTTTACGGCGTGGAGGGCGGGTCGGCGTCCGAGGCGCTCTCCCGGTTCTTCGCGCAGGCCGGCGAGCACGGTTACATCGCGATCATGGCGTACGTGCAGACGACCGATGAGGTGCAGACGGCGCTGCACGACGCCCGGATGCTGATGCGCGACGGGACGCGAGCGGCGACGACGCTGGGTTACGGTCCGCGCTTCCTGCACTCCACCGGCCAGTTCCACAAGGGCGGCCCGCAGGTGGGCGTCTTCGTGCAGGTAACGGCGGACGACACGGCTTCGTTGCCGATCCCCGGCTCGGCGTACGACTTCAACACGCTCAAGCGGGCGCAGGCGCTCGGCGACTACCAGGCGCTCTCCGGGCGCGACCGGCCGACGTTGCGAGTCCATGTCTCGGGCGAGCTGGTTGCGGGGCTGTTGAGCCTGCAACAGCTCGTGGAGGAAGCGGTCTCCGTGCGCAGTTAGCCCGAGGTTGGCGGGCGGTCGCTGCCGCCCGCGCTGTGTTTTTATGCTCGTTTCCCGTTTCGGGGTGCGGGGGCGTTCAGAGCAGTGGAACGCACCGCGCCACTGCTTGCATTGCGTCCTGCGGACGGACGTCGGTCGCAATCGACATTGTTATGATTCTGCTCCTCGAATTCTCCCAGCATACAGGGATCTCGCGTATACTGACGATCAGCAGAATCGGGTAAGGAGCAACAAAGGACATACCGCTATGATCTCGCCAGATACCATCAAGGCAGCTGCCATCGCCGCACCGGTTGCCGTGGTGCTGGAGCAGTTCGTTGATCGGGCGCTTGAGATGTCGCCGAGGCTGGCTGTCAGGCGCTTGTGCGAACCCAAGGATCATATGCCCCCCGAGGTCGCCGAGTATATCGATGACCTGATGCGCTGGGTGATCCTGCTCGACCGCGAGCGGTCCGTTCCCGCCGAGTAAGACCGAAGCCGGGTAACCGCCAACGCTCGATGGTCGCCAGGGTCACGCAGTGCGATGCTCCTGGCTCCGCAGGAAAACGTGAGCAATCCACTCGAGCGCGCCTACTGCACCGAGCAAAAACGTTGACCCGTGTAGGGGCGTTCAACTGAACGCCCGCGCGCCCCAGGCCGCTGACGCGGCTCAATCCACCTGGCCACCGCGATAATACCCAGCGGCGGTCTCGCCGGTGAGTACACGGGGGTGAGTGGGGCCGGCCAGGAGGAGCGGGGCAGCGACGATGCCGAGTACCTGGGCCGTTACCTGGACGGTTGGGCGGCGTAGGTTGCCCTGATCCTTATGTGCGGCCTGATCCAAAAGGCGCCCACTCTTCCCGTTCCACTGTACAGCCAGACGACAGTATACGCGAAGTGCCGCGCACCGACAGAAGTGCCTGGTGCGCCAACCACCCGGCTACTATCACCTCGCCTCATTGGTGTGAGCGCGGCATTCTGGCGCAGTACGCATCATTCCTCGTTGCTCGTTTCTGGATGTGGGCATCGGCCCTGCGGTACACCGGTGTTCGGTGTATGTGCGGGGGAGGGATTCGGGCGATGGCGCAGATCAAACCCGAGGTCGCGGATCGGGAGGTTGTTGCCCTCGTATCCACTTTCTTTGACGCCCCGGTGACGCGGATCGACACGCCCCAAACAGGACAGATCGCCCGAACGTTTTTCTGCACGGTGAATGGCCGGGAGTACGTGGTCCGCTTCAACCGCGACAACATGGGCGCGAACCTTCCCAAGGAGGCGTACATCTACGCGCACTACGCCTCGCCCCGGATCCCCATTCCGGAGATCCTGCACGTGGGTCGACACAGCGGCCTCCACTACGCGATATCGCGCAGGGTGCCTGGCGCGCCACTTGTTGCCCTTCCATACGCGGCGTATCGGCGAATGATACCGGCGTTCCTCGACACGCTGGACGCGATCCACGCGGCTGAGGTTACCGATACCCGTGGCTACGGCACGTTCGACAACGAGGGTGTTGGCCCGTTCACCAGTTGGCGGGAATCGCTCGCCGTCATCCGGGAGGAGGAGGCGCCTGGGAGCTTCTATGAAGCGTGGCACCACCTGTTCGAGGACTCCATTCTGGAGCGCGACGTGTTCGATACGGTCTACGCGCGCATGATCGATCTGCTGGCGTACTGCCCCGAGGAACGGTATCTCGTCCACGGCGGCCCCGACCTCAGCAACGTCGTCGGCCACGAGGGACGCATCACGGGCGTGCTCGACTGGATCAACGCGATGTACGGCGACTTCGTGTACGATTTTGCAGGGCTGGACTTCTGGACGCCGGGGGAGGGGTATGCAGCGCTTTGCCGGTCGCGGTATCGTGCGAGGGCGGAGATTCCACCGGCGTACGATGAGCGGATGCTGTGCTATGGGTGGTACCACGGCCTCAGCGCGCTGCGGTTCTTCGCGCACGCGGGAGACCACAGCGGCTACCGGTGGGCGCGGGACCGGATCGAGGGGTTAGGGGTTCGGTAATAGGGATGCTGGTTGCCCGGTGAAAGCTGAAAGGTAGAAGAGATGAAGGAGGTGGCAGTGTGAGTCAGCGACCGACAATCTATGAGATGGTGCGAGAGGCGATTGTGCAGCTCGGCGGCAAAGCAACGAATGCGGACATCAGGCAATACCTGCGGAGTGCGTATCCTGGCGTCAATGACAACTCGGTCAGCGGGTACATAATACTTTGTACCGTCAATAGTCCGTCCAGGATTCACTATCCTGAGCATCAGAAGCCGCGCCTGGCTAACAATCCCAAGTACGACGTTCTCTACAGGACAGGTCGGGGGCAGGTGGCGATGTACAACTCGGACGTTCACGGCGAGTGGGAGATCCGGAAGGACGATTTCGGCAAACTGACAATCGGCAGGGTGGGTGAAGTGCACCAGCCTCCTGGTCCGGACATGTATCCGATGCCGGACCTATCGTCCGATGGTCCCGCTGACAGTCCGCTCTTCTTCCCACTGGAGAGCCATCTTCGGGACTTCATCGCGCGGAACATCACATCAATCAAGGTCGGTGGACGGGCTCTGCAACTGTACGTCGATGAGCACGATGACGGTGTGGAGTATCCGACGGAAGTTGGCCCAATCGACATCCTCGCGGTGGACGACGCGGGGAACTTTGTGGTTTTTGAGCTGAAGTTGA
>JACDAU010000376.1 GCA_013695265.1 Chloroflexia bacterium | reverse complement strand
GGATACTGACGCGGGACGGAAATCAGCGGCTGAGAACCCTGTCCTCCACGATTGTGCGTGACGCCGAGCCTCCCACCTACCCGAGTGACCATTACCCGGTCGTAGCCGAGTTCCTGCTCGACTGACCCTCCAGCGGTGGGTTAAGAGGGTTGAGCCTCCGCATCGGCCAGAGGGCGGACTGCGGTCCGCGGGCGGCCACGGAGAACCGCCCCTACCTGGCTCATCCTTGATGCTCACTGCTGTAGAACAGCGAGAGGGGACCCGACGCGCCAACGGTGAACGGCAATGCCGCGACGGAGAGGACGGAGCCTCGGGCCCGTGCGTTCGGTCAGCAGCCCACCTCTAAGCGAACCGGCCGCGGCGCACAAGTCCGCGAGAACGTACAAGACCCCGAACTCGGCATCCGAAATACGGAAGTCCTGCTGGACCGACCGGATCACGCCGCCCCACCCGAGCAGCACGAGGCTGCCGTACCCGAGCAGAATGATCTGGCGTGACGCAGTCGGGTCAGCAGCGGGTGTGTGCATGGACCGCGGGTATCAGCGGCCCTCGGTCGCCCGGCGCGGCTTGCGCTGCGGTCACTCAAACGCCGGAAGCTTGTTGCTTGTCGGGTCATTGGGCGCGTGCGTGTGTCTGCCGGAGTCCGCCTCGTTCCGTGGTTTGCGCCGTATGCTGGATGCCGCGTATCCGGCCAGTTCACTGGCAAGGCGCCAGCCAATCGGCAAACCGGTGATGGTCCCTTGTAACCCTCTCTTTCGGTCCGTATCATGGCGCTTGGTGGAAAAAGGTGGGTAAAAGTGGGGATAAGTGGGGGGGCGTGTGGATAACTCGCCCGAGTTTGTGAGGCGGTCGCGGTGTTTCTAGGCAGGTTCGAGAACAGGTTGGACGAGAAGGGGCGGCTTTCGATGCCGGCCAAGTTCCGTCCGCGCCTCGCGGAGGGCTTCGTCATCACGCGTGGCTTCGAGCAGTGTCTCACGATCTTCCCGATGCCCGAGTGGCAGACCCTCGCCGATAACCTGGCCCGTTTCCCGGTGACGGACCAGAAGGCGCGTGCGCTGCGCCGGGTGCTGTTCGCGCAGGCGACGGACACCGAGCTGGACCGGCAGGGCCGCATGCTCATCCCCGAGTACCTGCGCGAGGCAGCCGGTTTGGGTGCCGACGTGATCGTTGCTGGCATGGACGGCTACATTGAGATCTGGGATGTCGAACGCTGGCGCGAGATGGAACGCTCCAACGCGGAGAACGCAAACGACATCGCCCAGAGCCTCGCGGATCTGGGGATGTGATGGCAAGCACCACACCGCATGTTTCCGTGTTCGCCCACGAGGCCGTCGAAGCTCTGGCCGTGTGTCCTGGCGGCAGCTACATCGACGGTACGCTCGGCGCCGCGGGTCACGCCTCCCGCATCCTCGACTTTTCCGCGCCGGACGGCCGCCTCCTCGGCCTGGACGCCGACCCGGAGGCGCTGGCCCTCGCGCACGATCGGTTGACGCCGTACGGTGAGCGCGTGGTGCTGGTCCACGTAAACTTCCGGCACCTGAGCGAGGTGGCTCACGAGCGTGGATTCAGCCCTGCTGATGGCGTACTGCTCGACCTGGGGCTCTCGTCTATGCAGCTCGATACGTGGGAGCGGGGCTTCTCCTTCCGGCGCGACGAGCCGCTTGACATGCGCTTCGACCCCACCACCGGACCCACCGTCGCGGAGTTGTTGCACGATCTGGCAGAAGAGGACCTGGCGGACGCCATATTCACGCTTGGCGAGGAGCCGGCAAGCCGTCGAATTGCCCGCGCCGTCAAGCGCGCGAAGACGCCGATCCGCACCTCCGGACAGCTTGCGGAGACGGTCGCGGGGGCAACAGGCAGGCCGCGCGGGCGCATGCACCCCGCCACCAAAACCTTCCAGGCGCTGCGCATCTTGGTGAATGATGAGCTTGGCGCCCTTGTGGAAGGGCTGCGGGCTTCGGTGGACGTACTGCGTCCCGGTGGCCGGATCGCCGTGATCGCGTTCCACTCGCTGGAGGATCGCATAGTAAAAACGTATTTTCGCGAGCAGAGCACCGGGTGCATCTGCCCGCCTCGCCAGCCCGTGTGTACTTGTGGGCACGTTCCCGCGCTCCGCCTGGTGTCCCGTAAGGCGGGAAAGCCAGCGCAGGAGGAATTGTCCGCCAACCGTCGCAGCCGCAGCGCCCGCCTGCGTGTTGCCGAGAAGCTTTAGGAGTTGTTGCTGTGGCTGTGCTGACCCGTACCCGTACTCCCAAGTTCCAGAGCAGTCCGATCCGCACGGCGCGCACGCAGCGGGAACGCTTTCCGTGGTACTTCGAGATGAACTCGGCGACCCTCTTCATGGTGGGTGTTACCCTGCTCTCCCTTACCTGCCTGCTGTACCTCCTGCAGACAAGCCGTGTCGCGGTCCTCGGCTACGAAATCCAGCAGGTGCAAATCCAGCAAACGGCGGCCAAGCGGGAGGCGGAGAACCTGATGTACGAACGGGATGGCCGTGAGAGCCTGCCCACGATCGAGAAATATGCGCGCCTTCGGCTGAAGATGCAGCGAGTTGAGCGTTATACGTATGTGCGCGTGCCGGTTCGGCCAGGAGAGCTCCGCGCTCTCGATCAGGCAACCGGGGAGGGACGCTGATGCAGCGGGCGAACGTAGTGAATGGCGGATCGGGTCTGCCGGCGTGGCGCCTGCGGCTGGCGCTCGGCGTCGCAGTGCTGGCTGGCCTGCTCCTGATGAGCAAGCTCTTTTACGTGCAGGTGATGCAGAACAACTTTCTCGGGGATAAGGCTGAGGTCGCCCATACGCTCGAACGGTCGATCACCCCCCCGCGAGGGACGATCACGGATCGCCACGGCGTTACCCTTGCCGGGAACCGCAATTTGGATCGCCTCTACGCCGACCCCAGCAACATTCGTGAGGATGAGGCCGGGAAGATAGCGGAACAACTCGCGCATATCCTCAAGTTGCCGGCTGCCGAACTGGAAGTGAAGCTCCGGCAAGATGGCCAATGGGTGTCCCTTGCCACGCGCCTCACCCTACAGCAAAGTGAGGCGGTGCGCGCGCTCGATATCTACGGGCTGGGGCTGGAGCCGCTGCCCGCACGAGTGTATCCGAACGGCTCGCTCGCATCGCATATCCTCGGCTTCGCCAACTTCGAGAACCAGGGTTCCTACGGCGTTGAGGGCAAGTACAACGAGTTCTTGCAGGGGGCGCCGGGCAAGATGCGCGCGGAGCAGGATAAGAGCGGCAACTGGCTGGCCATCGCCCGGCAGCAGATAGTTCCGCCGGAGAGCGGGGCGGATGTCCAGCTCACGATCGACAGCACCATCCAGTACTACGCGGAAGATGAGCTCGCGCGCACGATGAAGGAGCAGCGCGCGAAGGGCGGGACGATTATCGTCCTGCGGCCGGAGACGGGTGAGGTGCTCGCGATGGCTTCCGCGCCAGGCTACGAGCCGGAGAAGTTCAACGAACAGAAAGACGCCAGCCGGTTCGTGAACCCCGCGATCAGCCAGCTCTACGAGCCGGGGAGCACCTTCAAGATCATCACGATGGCGACCGGTCTCGCCGAGGGCGTAATCACCCCGGACACGCGGATCAACGACCGGGGTTACGTGAACGTCGACGGCTATACCGTCCACAACTGGGACGGACGGCCGCACCCGAACGAGAGTATGACGGAAGTGCTCATGAACTCCGCGAATGTCGGCGCCGCGTACGTCAGCACGAAGGTCGGCAAGGAAGCGTTCTATCGGCGCTTGCGCGATTTTGGTCTTGGCTCCCCGACGGGTATCGATTTGCAAGGCGAGACAGACGGGATGCTGATTCTGCCGACAAACCCAAGCTGGTCGCCGATCAACCTGTACACGAACGGGTACGGCCAGGGCATCGGGGTTACGCCGATGCAGCTCATTACCGCGGAGGCGGCCGTGGCGAACGGGGGGCTTCTGATGCGCCCCTACGTTGTCTCGAAGATCGTGCGCGATGGCCAGGTCGTGCGGGAGAACAAGCCGACCGTTGTGCGCCGCGTGCTCAAACCGGAGGTCGCCACGACGCTGAAGGGGATGATGCAGACCGTGGTGGAAGAGGGTGAGTATCAGGTGGCTCGACTTGATGGGTACACGATCGGTGGGAAGACCGGCACGTCGTCGATCCCCAGCAAGACGGGTGGCTACGACCCGAAGCTCACGATCGCCTCATTCGTCGGCTACTCCCCGGTGAAAAACCCGAAGTTCATCGTCCTCGTCAAGATCGACCAGCCTCGGAAGTCGCCGTGGGGTTCCGAGGTTGCGGCCCCGGCGTTCAAGAACCTCGCCCGGCGGCTGTACGCGTACATGAACATTCCCCCGGACAAGCGGCCCAACTCCGGCACGCGGGCACCGTAGTGTATCATTACACGATGCTAACGATGCGCGATATCAAGGTGGCAACGGGCGGCAACCTGACGGCGGGCCACGCGATTGACCTGGAGGAGCAGGTTGAGGCGGTTGCTACCGACCACCGGGCCGTGCAG
>JACDAU010000370.1 GCA_013695265.1 Chloroflexia bacterium | reverse complement strand
GTGATCCTCGGGGCGCCAACGCTGCGCCTCCGGGGCGATTACCTCGCGATCGTGACCCTCGGCTTCGGCGAGATCGTCCCCATCGTCGCGCGCAACGCAAACAACATCACAAAGGGTGAGCAGGGACTGAACGCCATCGACCGACCGGTGCTATTCGGCCTGGAGTTCGGCGGCAACTCGGTCCGCTGGTGGTACCTGCTGATGGTAGTCGGGGTGGTGATTATCTTCATGGCGCGGCGCATGCGCGATTCCCGCCTCGGGCGCGCGTGGATGGCAATGCGCGAGGACGAGATCGCCGCCGCCAGCATGGGCATTAACCTGGTGCGAACGAAGCTGCTCGCGTTCGCGCTCGGCGCGAGCTTCTCCGGGCTTGCAGGGGTCATCTTCGCCAGCCGCTACTCCTTTGCGAACCCGTCCCAGTTTGAGTTCAGTACGTCGGTGCTCCTGCTCTCGATGGTGATCCTCGGCGGACTCGGCAACATCTGGGGCGTTATCGTCGGCGGACTCCTGCTCGGTGTCTTTGACCGAATCCTCGCCGCTCGCATCACTGAGTGGTTGGAAAATATTGCTGAAATCACCGGCCTGGGCTTCCTGAGCGTCGACCTCACGAGCTACCGGTTCGGGATCTTCGGGCTGACGCTCGTCGTGATGATGTTGTTGCGGCCGGAGGGTATCCTGCCGAGCGCACAACACCGCGCGGAGCTCCGGTCAGACACCACCGAGGGCGACGGGATGGCGGGCGACACCTTATATGATGCGCGAGGAACGCCCGCATGAGGAGGCCAACGCATGGCCCTGCTTGAAGCACGAGACGTCACGAAGCGATTCGGCGGGCTTGTGGCGGTGAGCGACGTGGATTTCGAGATTCCTGAGCGATCTATAGTAAGTCTGATCGGCCCAAATGGCGCGGGTAAGACCACCTTCTTCAACGTGCTCACCGGGCTATACGAGCCCACATCGGGCACCGTCATCTTCGATGGTACGGACATCGGCGGCATGAAGCCGCACCAGGTTACGGCGCTCGGAATATGCCGCACTTTCCAGAACATACGGCTCTTCCAGAACATGACGACGCTCGACAACGTGCTGGTCGGCGAACACGTCCGCCTCAAGGCTGGCTTTGTCGGTGCCATCTTCCGTCCGCCCTCCGTCCGCCGCGAGGAATCAAAGGCGCGACAGCGCGCGCTGGAACTCATTCAGTTCGTCGGGCTCCGAGGCAAGCACGACACGTTCGCCAAGAACCTTTCCTACGGCGACCAGCGACGGCTGGAGGTCGCCCGTGCGCTCGCGTCGGACCCAAAGCTCCTGCTGCTGGACGAACCTACGGCCGGAATGAATCCGCAGGAAACCCAGGCAATGACACGCTTCATCGGCCGGCTGCGGGAGGAACTCGGACTCGCGATCATGCTCATTGAGCACGACATGAAGGTGGTGATGGGCATCTCCGATCACGTATCGGTGCTTGAGTATGGCGAGAAGATAGCGGACGGCACGCCAGCCGAGGTGCGGGCCAACCCCCGCGTGATTGAGGCGTACCTGGGAAAGGCGGCGACCGCGTGAGCGACCAGGCCCAGGAGCGTGCAACCGGCGCGGTTGGCGCGGCGAACGACCGCGCCACCATGCTCGAAGTTGAGGACGTGCACACGTTCTATGGGCAGATCGAGGCGCTCAAAGGCGTCTCCCTCCACGTGCGCGAGGGGGAGATCGTCACGCTCATCGGCGGCAATGGCGCGGGGAAGACCACGACGCTGCGCACGATCTCCGGCCTGATGCATCCGCGTCAGGGGTCCATCAAGATGCAAGGACGCACCATAACCAACCTGCCTGCACACGATGTGGTCTCACAGGGCATCAGCCATAGCCCCGAGGGCAGGCGCATCTTTGCGCGCATGAGCGTGCGGGAAAACCTGGAACTCGGCGCGTACCAGCGCAAGGATCGCGCGACAGTACAGTCGGATATGGACCGCGTCTTCGAGCTCTTCCCACGCCTCAAGGAGCGTGTCACCCAGAAGGCAGGCACGATGTCCGGCGGAGAGCAGCAGATGCTCGCGATGGGCCGCGCGCTCATGGCCAAGCCGAAGGTGTTGCTGCTCGACGAGCCCTCGATGGGCCTTGCGCCGATCCTCGTGGAGCAGATCTTCAACATCGTGCGCGAGATTAATGCTCAGGGAACCACGATCTTGCTGGTAGAGCAGAACGCGCTCATGGCGCTCTCGGTCGCCCACCGTGGCTATGTTATCGAGACGGGCAACATCGTGCTCCACGACGATGCCCGTGCATTGCAACAGAACGAGATGGTCCGCAAGGCGTATCTGGGCGAGGAGTAGTGGCTGCCCGCACCCGATGTGCCAGGCTTCGGTGGTACCGCGCGTGCATCCCATGCGAACAGCACACGCAAGATCAGGCATCAGGGCGCGGAGAGATGATCGCCCAAAGCGGGCAGCGCGAATGGAGAGAACATGTTTGGTGGTCCACCTACCCCGGAAACGTCGGAGTACGCCGAGGATCGAAACCCGGTCGGCGACTATAAGCTGGTCCACGACACCGCGGCCATCGCGGAAACGTTATTTGCCCGGCCGGGCGAACTAGTTGATCTGAACCTCATCTGTCCCGCGTGCGCGGTTGGGCAGTTGACGGGCAAAGCGAACAAGTACACCCGCAGCCTCACGATCAAGTGCCCCAACTGCACCTTCCAGATCAACCGCTGACCGCAGTGGAGCCCCGTGCCTGGGGTATAATCAGCCGTGGAGGAAGGGTCCGTATGACGATTATCAGTTTCAACGTGCCAGACATCTCTGTAGCTGCGGGTGTGCAGGCGATCACAACCGCGATTGAGCCCGCGCAAGGGGTCAGCAAAGTGCTAGTCAACACCGCTGCGCGGCTGGTGCAGGTGGAATACGACGAGGACCAGACCACGCCCGAAGCGCTGAAAGGCGCGATCGAGGCTGCGGGGTATCGCGTTCAGCGATACTCGAACGGCAAGCGATGAAACATCCCCGATGAGATACCTGCCAAACTATCTCGCGGCCACGGGGAACACGCCGCTCATCGCCCTGCCCAACGTCGCCCGCGGGTACCGTCCACTCATACTGGCCAAGGCGGAGCAGCTTAACCCCGGCGGCAGCGTGAAGGATCGCATCGGCCCGGCACTTATCGAGCAGGGCGAAAGCGAGGGCGCACTCAAGCCGGGCGGCACGATCATCGAGCCCACCAGCGGGAACACCGGCGTCGGCCTCGCCATCGCAGCGACTACAAAGGGGTACAAGCTCATCGTCGTGATGCCCGACAAGGTGGCGGAGGAGAAGCGCATTCTGCTTCAGGCATACGGCGCGGAGGTCATCATCTGCCCCACGAGTGTCTCCCGCGACTCCGAGGAAAGCTACTACA
>JACDAU010000359.1 GCA_013695265.1 Chloroflexia bacterium | reverse complement strand
GTACCGGGCGCTGCGCGTCGACCAGCAGTTCGTCGACGAGATGCGGGAACTCGGCTTCGGAGACCTGACGGTTGGCAAGCTGATCAAGCTCAAACGCGCGGGCATGGATGCTGATCTCATGGACCTGCTCGATTCGATACTGAAGCGGTAATAGCGGTAACAAAGGAGGATCGTGACATGGAAGAGGAACGGAGGAAGGTGCTGGAGATGCTCGGCGCGGGCACCATCACCCCGGAGCAGGCGAACCAGTTTCTGGAGTTGCTGCGGACCGGAGAAAGGCCACCAGAGACGCCGGACCAGGCCACCGGCGAAGCGCACCGCGAGTGGCCCCCGTCTCCGCCGCATCGAGGGCATCGTGGCCACGGTTCATTCGGCTTTTCGGGCCTCGACCAGTTGATTCAGATGCGCGACCACGGAGTGAGCGTGGGCTTTGTTCGGGAGATGACCGAGGCAGGCTATCCGGCGCTGAACCTCGACCAGATAGTCGAGGCGCGCATCCATGGCCTCAAAGCCGGGTTCGTGCGTGAGATGGACGGGGTGGGGCTGCGGGGTCTGCCGTTCGAGAAACTGGTCGAGATGCGCATGCACGGAGTGAGCGCGGCGTTCGTTCAGGAGATGCGAGCAGCGGGTTACCCGGACCTCACAACGGACGAACTCATCGAGGCAAGGATGCACGGGGTGAGCGCGGACTACATCCGGGAGATGGCGGAGATGGGCTTCGCTAACTTGCCGGTGCGCGACCTGGTCGAGGCGCGGATGCACGGGGTGAGCGCGGAGTTCGTGCGTCAGATGCGCGCCGAGGGCTTCGACGAGATCTCCCTCGCACAGCTCACACAGTTGCGTATCCACGATATCAGCCCTGAGTATCTGCGGGAGATGGAGGAACTGCACGAGCAGATGCGCCAGGATGCTCCGGCGGTAGAGGTTTGATGTATCCGCTCCTGACCCGTGATCCGGCGAGTGGCGGGGAGCTGATCGTCACGAGGCTGGAGTGTCCCCAGAGCGGCGTCGTGATCGAGGGGAGCTTCAGCCTCGGCTGGGTCAGTCGACTCACGCCGGAGCAGTTCGAGTTCGTCGGCCAGCTCGTTCGATACCGTGGCAACGTGCAGAAGCTCGCCGCAGAGCTCGGCATCGCGTACAATACCGCTCGCAGCCGGCTGGACGACATCGTTGCCGCGCTCGGCGGTCCACCGGAGCCGCAGTCTCGCCCGGACCGCCTGGGCATCCTGGAGCGCTTCCAGGCCGGGGAGATCCCGTTTGACGAAGCGCTGCGCTCGCTGCGTGGTGAGTGAGCAGTAGCACAGCAAAGGGATATAGGGTCCTCGGACTCCGCATGCTGATTGTCCTGAAGAACCCCATGCAGATGACGGTAGGGGCGTTCAATTGAACGCCCACGCTGAACGCTATTCCTCGGGCTCCGGTGCGGGCTCGCGTCCGGGTCGCACCTCAAGGTGGTAGATGTCGAACTGGCGTATTACGCGCATCCCCGCCTTCTCATACAGCTTCGTCGCCCCCGTCGGGCTCTCGGAGTCCACGCCGAGCGCCACCGAGCGCCGCCCGCGCCGATGGACCTCCCCGAACGCGTGCCGCAGCAGGCCGAGTGCCACCCCCCGCCGCCGCCACGGTTTCCGCACGCCCAGCGTCTGCACCCACCCCTGTTCGAGGAACGTCGTGCAGAGCGCGACCCCGGCGATCCCCCCGCGCTCTTCGGCGAGGAACCACAAACTGGGGTCAAAGCTCGCGCTCTCGGTGCGGCGCATCCACGACTCGAAGGAGCGCGGCACGAAGCCCCAGTGGTCCCTGAAGGATTCCTGCTGCGCCTCGTACACGGCTCGATACTCCTCGCCAGGCCGGATAGTCCGGATCGTGATCCCGGAGGGGAGTTCCGGCGGAGCGGGCGGCGTGTCCATCTCGATAGCCATGCGCCAGAAGCGGCGGGCGAGTGTGTAGCCCCGCGCCCGCAGCAATGCCACGGCCTGCTCGTCGGCGCTGTTGGTAGCATTGCCGAGCGTGACGCGTATCCCCGGTGGTGCGAGCGGCGCAAGCTCGCGCGCCCGCGACTCCGTGCGCTCGATCAGGTGCGTGGCGATGCCCCTGCCCCGCTGATCGGGATGCACGTATCCGTCCGCTCCGAGGCGGACGTGATCGCGATGGTCGACCTTGATGTAGCCCGCCAGTTGTCCGCTCGGGCCGTGGACCAGCCAGGAGTCGGTAGATAGCTCTATCTCCCCCCACTCCTCCAACAGGTCCTCGCGCGTGTAGTCCGGCTCGCCGAAGTCCAGGAGGTCGCACGCGGTGATGAGCTCCAGCACGGCGTCAACGTCGGCGGGGCTTGCGGGGCGCACGGCGTAACCTTCGGGCAAGGGGTGCGTCATCGTCAGGTTCTCCAGTGCGGTATCGCTGGTATGGTGTGTTTGTCGGCCGGCAGAATCAGGAGATGGCTGGTTGGCCATCCGAAGGGAACTGCGACCGCCGACAAGTCATGCTACCACGCGGCACTCGAAGGCAATTGGCCCGCGTTTTCGTTCCGAGCCAGATATCCGAGGATCTTGGGTGAAAAGTGGCTTGCGCACCGGGAACGGCACCGTATCGGCACCTCGGGCGGGCGCCGCCGCCAGGCGGTCAGGGGCGTAGCTTCTCCAGCCGTTCATCAGGCCCCGCGATAGTTAACTCGTCACCCGCCTCGAGCCGCTCGTGATGATGGGGGTTTACTGTGACCTGGTCACCGCGCCGCAGGAAGATCGGCGTGACGCCATAGCGCCCGCGCAGGTCCAAATCCTGCAGGGTCTTGCCCGCGAACGCAATCGTGGTCAGCTTCTCCATGCCGTAACCCGGCGCTACCTCGAAGTAGTCCACGACCATGGACAGGCTGAAGCTGTGCGCTACCCTCGTCCCGGTCTCGCGCTCCGGATAGACCACCCGGTCCGCGCCCACCATCTTGAGTATGTCCCCGTGCAGTGCGTCCTGGGCTTTCGCCAGCACGAACCCCACCCCCATACGTTTCAGGAGCACCGTCATGAAAATACTCGCCCGCTGGTCGCTGCTCGTCCCGACGATCGCCGCATCGAAGTCCTGGGCGCCGAGCTCCTGTAGCGCCTCGGGATCGGTGGCATCGGCGCGCACGGCCTGGGTGACATGATCGGCGATCTCTTCCACCGCCCGTATGTCCATATCCACCGCTAAAACCTCGTGACCGAGGCGCTCCAGCTCCTGGGCGGCGGCGCTGCCGAACCGTCCCAATCCCAGAACAATGACCTGTTGTGGCATCAAGCACTCCTCTCAGCCTATCTTGCACGTACCCGACGCGTATCGGTAGTTCGGCCTGTCCGCGCGTGCCGCCAGGGCGAGCACCAGCGTCAGAGGGCCGAGGCGGCCAACGAACATCGTCGCCATCACGATGAACCTCCCCCAGATACTGAGCTCGGGCGTGATGCCCGTGCTCAAACCGACCGTCCCGAACGCAGAGACGGCCTCGAAGAACACGTCGGTGAATCCGAACGGCTCCGTGACAGTCAGGATCAGCGCCACCGCGAACACCATAGCAACCGCGAGCAACGCAACCGAGAGCGCTCGATAGACTTGAGCGTGGGGAATCTCTCTCCCGAAGGCGACGACATAGTCGCTCCCCCGAATGCTCGCAAGGATAGCCAGGAAGAGCAGGCTGAAAGTCTGCACCTTGATACCGCCCGCCGTCGAGC
>JACDAU010000356.1 GCA_013695265.1 Chloroflexia bacterium | reverse complement strand
GTCCGGAGCGGTCCATGGGGTGAAGGCACTGGCGCGGGGAACGGGCAGCGGGGTGCGGTGGCTGTGGCGCAACACGTTTGGCCGGGGTGGGCAGAGCAAGCCGTCGGGCGAATACGAGGGACTACAGCAGCCGTGCGCTAACAGCTTCAGCGCGGACAAGGATGTAGCCACACCCGGCGGCAGCAAAGACATTGGGTCGGGGACTACGTCCTGGCCTACAATGAGCAGACCAGCACGACGGGCCGGGATGGGCGGCGTCTTCGCTATACTGAGGCAGGAGGCGCTACTACTATGTTCGGTGGCATCAAGGTTGGCACGCTCGCTGGGATTCCGTTCTTCGTGAATCCAAGCTGGTTTTTCGTCTTCGCGTTTGTCGTGTACTCGCTCGCGACCAGTCAGCTCCCACTCTGGGTGCCCAATCAGGCCGCCTGGGTGTACTGGCCGCTGGGCGCGTTCGTGGCACTGCTCTTCTTCGGCTCGCTAATCGCGCACGAGCTGGGGCACAGCCTTGCCTCCCTGCGCTATGGCATTCCCGTGCGCGCGATCACGCTCCACCTGTTCGGCGGCGTCGCGCAACTTGGCCGCGAGGTGAGCCGTCCGAGCGAGGAGTTCTGGATCGCGGTGGCGGGACCGGCCGTGAGCGTGGCGCTGAGCGCGCTGTTCTGGGGTGGGAACGTGCTGCTCGGAGGGGCGCTCCCAACGCTGGCTGGCGCGTTCGGAATGGTCGCGATGTTGAACATCGGCGTCGTGCTCTTCAACCTCGTGCCCGGCTTTCCGCTGGATGGGGGCAGGGTGTTGCGCTCCGTTGTGTGGGGTCTTACTGGTAATTACCGAAGGGCAACGTGGATTGCCGCGACAGCGGGCCGCCTCGTTGGCCTCGTGCTTATCGGGCTGGGAATCTATCTCGCGATCTCCCAGAACGATCTGGGGTCGCTGTGGCTCGCGCTGGTGGGCTGGTTCCTGGTGTCTCTCGCGAAGCAGAGTTACCAGCAGGCGGTGGTGCTCGACACGCTCCGGAAAACCCCCGTGTCCGAAGCCCAAGTACGACTGATCACCGTGTCCGGCGCGTTAACCATTGATGAGCTGTTCGCGGGGTTCATCAGCACGACCGGGCGGCGATTCTACCTTATCGAGGACGCAGATCAGCCCGTCGGTGTGGTGGACGCGTACGAACTGACCAGGCTCCCGCGGCACCAGTGGCCCATCACACCGATCCTGTCCCTGATGAAGCCGATCGCAGACATCCCGCAAGTGAGCCTCTCGGCGTCGGCAATGAGCGCGCTCGATACGCTGGAGGAGGCACGCACGCCGCTCGTGCGAACGGTCGAGGACGGCAAGACGATCGGAATCGTGAGCCGGACTGACCTCGTCCAACTGATGCGCCACGCGCATCCGTCGCGCGCGTAGCGCCGGTCGGGGCAGGGACGGAGACCCGCGCCCTGTGAGATGTGCACCCTCGCCATTCCGCATTCAGTATAAGGCGGGCGTGCCCCGATGTGTGGTGGGCCAGGCGACTCCGGGGTGCGGGCGAGAGGGGCTCCGGTTGTTTCCTAACGCGGCACCGTAGTGGTATAACAGCGGATGCAGGCTTTGCTCAAAGGAGGCACGTTCGATGGATGAGGATGTACGGAGGAGACTGGTCAAGGGGCTGCTGGGGCTCGTGTTCGGTATCGCGGCAACGTGGCTCGCGACGTATATTACCGACCGAATACTCGGGTCGGAGGGTGAGCTCGGCTCATAACAGGGAACCGCGTGTGACTTCCCGCCCCCCTCGCACGTTCTACGGAGTGTAGAGGGGGGCGCGACTCTTGGAAAAGGTGGTGTGCATGCCCGTCGACCTGTCCATGGTCGAGCAGGCACGGCAGGGCGATGCCTCGGCCTTCGAGTCGATATATCGCGAGTATCAATCGCAGATTGCCGGTTATCTCTACCGGATGGTGGGCGACCCGGAGATCGCGGCTGACCTCACTCAGGACGTGTTCCTCAACGCGTACCGGTCGATAGGCCGCACCCAGCCAGGGCTGAATCTGCGCGGGTGGTTGTACACGATTGCGTCGAATGCGGCGCTCTCATATCACCGCCGCCGGAAGATTGTCCAGTGGTCGCCTCTCGATGCAGGCGGGAACGACGCGCCAACCTCAGGGCCAGAGGAGCAGGTGGTGAACCGGGAGGAGTTGGGCGCGGCCCTGCGCGCGCTGCCCCCCGAGCAGGCAGCCTGCATCCTGCTGTCGGTGCGCGACGGCTTCTCATATCAGGAGATAGCCTCGATGCTCGGCATCTCGGAGGGAGCAGTGAAGACACGGACATACAGGGCACGGCTGGCACTTGCCCGGAGCCTCCGGGCGAGCGAGGAGAGTAACGCATGACGTGCGAGCAAATGGAGGAAATGCTGCCGCTGTACGTGGACGGCGACGTATCCGAAGAGGAGGAGCACCAGACAAAGGAGCACCTCGATCGCTGCCCCGGCTGTGTCGCGACCCTCAACTACCTGCGGCGCGCCGACGCCATCGTTGCCGCATGGCCCCTGGTACCGAAGCAGATGCAGCCTCAGCTCGCGCAAATCGATGCGCGCGTGCTGCCGCATATACAGCGACGGCCCCGTTTCGCGCCGCTTCGGTTGCAAAGGGCGTTCAGCTCCTCCGGACTCAGCGCGGTTGTGTTGGTCGTTGTCGTTGCCCTGGTTGGGATCGCGGCCATCCTCTCCAGCGTGTGGTCCGGCAACAGCGCGCCCGGCGAGAGTCGCGCGGCACAGGAGGCACGGATCCGGCAGGTTGCCGCGGAGTTCGTGACCGCCGCGAACGGGACCATTCAGCCGCAGGGAACCAAAGTCCAGTCCGGGGCAAGCGCCGCGCGCGCTCGTTCCTACCTGTCGCCCCGCTACCAGACTGGCCTTGCGGACTTTCGCCGGGTTGTTGCTGGGAACCGGACTCTTCTGCAACTCGGCAGCGGGATGTCAGGAACGGATCGGGACAGGAAGACGCTGGCTCTCACGATGATTGAGGATGACCGAGCAACTGGGTACGTGGATGTTACGCGCCTCGGGAATCTTGTCCGTGTGCGTTTCGGCTTCGAGCGGGTGGAGGCAGACTGGAAGGTCGCACGGCTGGAAGCGGCGCGCATGAGCGGTGCAAACGCAACGCCGACACTTGTCGCTCCGCGCTAGGCTGCGGCGCGTTCGAGCCCCACACTGCTCCTGCTGGCCTGGGGATGACGTTCCAATGAAGGGTCACCGGGCTTCGTCCGCACCGGCTGGTTCGCGGGTGCGCGTTTGACAGCCCTTTCGAGCGGTGGCTATCATGGCCAGGTTGACCCGAACGTCAGAATAGTCATTGCAAGGAGGAGTCTTCACGTGTCTTTCACCCGGGGCCACAGCGCCCTTACCGCGCGGGTCCCCGGCTGGGATCGTCTCTCGCTCGTTATTCTCCTGATCACCAGCATGCTGCTCGTCGCGTGCGGCGGCGGCGGCGATGCGGAGCCTACCGAAACTACCGCACCGGTGTCAGGGACCGTCGCAATCGCCGGTGATCCGACTCCGGCAGACAACACGGCGCCTACGTCGGCTGACGCGGAGCCGGGTATCGGGACCGAGGAGGTCCCGCCGAGCGCCGAGGCCACAGATTCGGTGCAGGCACCATCCGGTGCCGGAACGCCGGAAGCCACGGCCGAGGTTGATCGGTCCAAGCCCGCGGCGGTCGTCAATGGCGAGGAGATTACCTTCGAAGCGCTCGATGCGCAGTTGGAGCAGCGCTACGGCGCGCAGGAGATCGAGCGTCTCATCGTCGAGTCGCTGGTTCGGCAGGAGGCCGAGAAGCGCAAGGTGACCGCGACCGAAGCGGAGATCGACGCGGAACTGACAAAAGCGCGGCTGAGCACGCAGGCGCAGGGCCAGAATCTGGATCAGGTCATCACCCAGCAGTTCGGATCGCTGGATGCCTTCCGTGAGCAGTTGCGTCTGAATCTGTATGTGCAGAAGATTATCGGCCCGCAGGTTCAGGTGACGGACAAGGCGGTTCAAGACTACTACAACCAGAACAAGCAACAGTTTTCGACGCCTGAGGAGTTGCAGGTCTGGCGCGTTGTGGCAGATGATCAGGCGAAGGCGACGGCAGCGGCGAAGGAACTGCGCGGTGGCGCAAAGTTGGACGCCGTGATCAAGAAGCACGGCAGCAAGAAACCGAACCTCGCGGAGCAGAACGCCGATCTCGGGTACACACAGGTGCAGCAACTGCCACCTGATGTCGCTATGGCGGCGGCCAATCTCCGCCCAGGGCAGGTCGCTGACCCGGCCCCGACGCAGGACGGCGCGTTCTCGGTGCTGAAGGTGGTGGCGCGTAGAGGCGGTCAGGCGAAGCCGCTGACGGCGGTCCGGCCGCAGGTCGAGACTGCCGTGCGAGAAGCTGGCATCAGTGAACGAGTCCAGGGGTTACTGACGGAGCTCCGCGCGAAGGCGAAGATCGAAACGCAGTTCAAGCTTCCGCAAGCACAGCCTCCGGCGGGAGTGCCGGAAGAGCAGCCCGCACCAGGTGAGCCTGCGCCGGAGGGCACGCCGCAGGGATAGGCAGGACCTGTTACTGGATGGTTCGAGGGATCCGCGGGCCCCAGCCCGCGGATCCCTTTCGCGTTCGGGCACAGGTCGCCGCACGGTCCTTGGACGTGCGGAGCGGTCACGCGTTCACTATCCGTATTGATACCGGTTTACGTTGCGGCTTCTCGTGGCAGGCCGGTACAATGACGCTTCCGGCAGGCCATATTGATTCAGGAGATCGCCCGTGAGCAACGCCGAGCATCCCCCCTACCTCTGGCATAATCACCAGCTCGTTCGGTGGGAGGACGCAACTGCGCATCTGACAGATCATTGGTGGGCCTCGGTGGGGGCGGTCTTCGAAGGGATTCGGGGCTACTGGAACGGCACGGACGCCGAGACGTATGTCTTTCGGCTGGATGCGCATCTGGAGCGGCTCGCGAGTTCGATGCGGCTGGTTCGTATGGACGATAGCTTCCCGCCCGATGTGATCCAGGCGGCGGTGTGTGCATTGATCCGCGCCAATGCATACGCCGGCGATGTGTATATCATGCCCCTGGCGTACTCCACGGGCGGCCGCTCCTTCGGTAGCGTAGGCGAGCGCGTGACAAACGTGTTTATCACGTCCCGGCCGACAACGTCGGCGCTGGGGGAGGAGCACAGCCTCCGTGCGGGGTTCAGCTCGTGGCGGCGGATCGACGAGAGCTCAATGCCGCCGCGCGTCAAGGCGGTGGCGAACTATCGCAACAGCCAGCTCGCGGCGTCGGAGGCCGTTCTGGCCGGTCACGATACCGCGCTTATGCTCAACGCGCAAGGCAAGGTGACAGAAGGTCCGGGAAGCTGCGTATTCTTCGTGCGCGGCGGGACGCTCTTCACTCCCGACCTGTCCAGCGGGATACTGGAGAGCATTACGCGGGACAGCGTGCTCCGCATCGCGCGGGAGTTGCTGGGGCTGCGGGTGGAGGAGCGCACGGTGGACCGCACCGAAGCATACCTCGCGGACGAAGCTTTTTACTGCGGGACGGCGGCTGAAATCACTCCCATCGCCGCTATCGATCATCACGAACTCCGTGCTGGCGTCCCTGGCCCCGTGACGCGGCAGCTCGGCGATCTCTACCACGGGCTCGTCCGGGGGACGGATTCGCGCTTCCCGGAGTGGCGGGTGCCCGTCGGGCTGGCGGGACAGCAACTTCAGTCAGCGCAAGCAGTCACCCACGTGCCCTGGTAACGCATCTCATAGCGCCCAGAGAAAGCGTAGAGCCGCAGGGATCTTGAACCGGCGAGGTCAGCTCTGCCAGCGTTTGCGCGGCCTGGAAACGGCTGCTACGATGGGATGGAATCAAGGAGTCTGCATGCACCGCGTCCTGTTCACACTCGCCGTCCTGCTCATGTTGCTCCTCATTGCGTGTAGTACGGGCGCCGAGACGGATACTACGCCCACACCGGTGGCTGATACGGCGACTGTTCAACCGCAGCCGAGCCCCAGGGAACAGCCAGCGGCGATACCGTCCGAGGAGGCCACTCGCACCGCAACTATGCAGACCACAGTGGTCCCAGTCGAGGAAACGACGACTGCGTCTGCGAGCAGCCCGACCGAGGAGCCGCAGCAGGCGACAGCGACGAAGGCGGCGTCCCGGACGGAGTTCGATCGCATAGCGGAGGACGCGTCCGAGATTCGGGGACTGGGGATCCGCGAAGATATCCGCGAAGACTACCTGACGCGCGAACAACTCCGCGAGCGGCTGCAAAAGCAACTCGACGAGGAGTTCAAGCCCGCGGACGCCGAAGCCGACGAGCGGGCGCTGTCTGCGTTCGGCCTGATCCCGGAGAACCTGGATCTGAGAAAGTTGTACCTCGACCTCTACACCGAGCAAATTGCGGGATTCTATGACACCGAGACGGAGAACATGTACGTCATCAGCACGGGCAAGCGATTGAACGCACTCGGCGAGCTTACATACGCACACGAGGTAACGCACGCCCTGCAGGATCAGCATTACGATCTCGATCGACTCAGCAAGCCGTATGAGAACAAGAACGACGATACGCTGCTGTCGATCAGCGCGCTCGTCGAGGGCGATGCGGTGGCCTTGCAGAACGAGTACTTGATCTCCAAGCCGGCGCTGATCGGGAGAATCCAGGACGCGTTCGAGGAGGAGCAGATCAGCAGCGAGAAGCTGGGAAGCGCGCCGCCGATTATCTCTGAGTCCTTGCTGTTCCCATACGACGCCGGTGCGCGATTCGTCACGGCCCTGCGCCGAGACGGGGGGTGGCGGAGTGTCGACGCGGCGTACAAGGATCCGCCGAAAAGCACGGAGCAGATCCTCCATCCGGAGAAATACACGGACAGGGACGCCCCGACTGCGGTGACCATACCCGATCTCGGCGCGGTGCTCGGCGATGGCTGGGCGAAGCTGGAGACGAACCTGTTTGGCGAGTTTCAGACGCGCGTCCTCCTGGAGGGACAGCTCGATGACTCCCTAGCTCGTGAGGCTGCGGCGGGCTGGGACGGCGATGGGTTCGTCCTTTGGGGCAAGGGCGAGCAGGACGTGGTCGCCTGGCAGACGGTGTGGGACTCCGAGGATGATGCGGAGCAGTTCGCCGAAGCGCTGCGCGAGTACGACGAAGCGCGGTTCGATACGTCGTTTGAGGATGTTGACGGCACGCTCACCCTCACAGCCGATGGACAGGCTGCGACGATACGGCGAACCGGCACGCGGGTGTCGTATGCGCTGGCTCCATCGGAGGAGATAGCACCGCAAGTGCTCGACGCGCTCGACCGTTAGGGATCAGCACGCGCATATACCTAACAGGCGGGACGCGAACCGATGGGTGATCTGCCCGCACGCGTTGGCAATGGACACCCCATCGGTGATGCCGTAGAGGACACCCGCTGCCTACAGCGGTGGGCACCACCCATGAGCAGGGTAGGGGCGGTTCTCCGTGGCTGCCCATTCGCATAAAATTAGGGGTAGTGACAACGGGGAGGCTCATCTGGCAAGCTGCGCTGCGACGAAGCAAGCAGCGAGCTGAAGGAGCCTCCACGATGACGACGGTAGCACAGGTAAGCCGAGCGTTGCAAGAGGTACTCACCGAGGTAGAGGACCAGGCGGCGCAGTCGGCGGGATTCATCCGGCGGCACCGGAAGCAGACCGGCTCGACGTGGGTGCGGGCATTGGTGTTCGGCTGGATGGCCGATCCCGCTGCCACGCTCTCCGAGCTGTGCGGCACCGGGGCGGCCGTGGGGGCGCCGATTACGCCGCAGGGGCTGGACCGACGTTTCGGTCCCGAGTCGGCGGCGTGCATGCGCCGGGTGCTCGAGGGGGCGGATGGTCGTGGCATCGGTGCCGCTGCTCAGGCGGTTCGAGGCGGGGGTGTGGGTGCGAGATGCGACCACCATCGGCCTGCCGGACGCGCTCAGGGACGAGTGGCGAGGGTACGGGGGCAGGCAAGCCCATACCCAATCGGCGCTCAAGGCGGTGGTGCGGCTGGACCTCCTGGCGGGTAGAGAACCCGAGAGAGTATCCGGGGTGCAAACTGCGCCGGTGCGCCCGGGCGCGCTGGAGTTGATGGACCCCGGACTCTGGGACGTGGGGATGATGGCGAGGCTATCGGCGGGCGGGGCTTACGTCCTGTCTCGCCTCAAGGCCAACACCGTGGTCTATGTCGAGTTCGGGGGGCGGCTGGATTGTGGGTGAGCTACTCAAGGCACGGAGCGAGCGGGGCGCTAGCGTGGACGAGTGGGTGCTGGTGGGGGGCGAGCTTAAGCTGCGGATGCGCCTGCTGGTGGCGCAGGTGCCGGAGGCGCAGAAGAAGGGCAGGGCACCGAGCCGGGCGAGGTTGGCCCTCGTGGGGTACAACGTGTACGTGACCAACGCGCCCGAGGAGATGCTGAGTCTCCGGGACGCGGTGGTGCTCGCGAGAGCCAGATGGCAGATAGGCCGCGAAGCGGACTCCGGTAACGGCCTCGCGAAGACGAGGAGTAGAGATCCTGTTCCGATTGTGGAAGAGCCACGGCAAGGTGGATGAGTGGAGGAGCCAGAACCGGTGGCGGATACTCACGGAGGTGTATGCGAAGTTGCTGGCGATGCTCATCGAGCACTGGATCATGCTGGTGGGCTGCTGGGGCGCGCCGCACAGGAGTCTGGCCAGAGCCGCCGGGATCATCGGCACGTTCGCGCTGATGGTCGCGAGCGCCGTCACCCGGATACAGCGACTCCGGGAGGCAATCCGATTGGTGGCCTCCTGCCTGGGACCCGGC
>JACDAU010000317.1 GCA_013695265.1 Chloroflexia bacterium | reverse complement strand
TGCCGAGATCGAACAGTGTGAGTGTCTCAGACACCTTGATCGCCACATCAAGAGGAGCGTCAGAGGCACGCTGAGAACTGATATTCGCGGACTCGTCTTTAGCAACGCTCAAGCTGGCGCGGAAAGTCCCCGCACCTTTGGTTATGGAATCAAGGCGCGGATCGCCAGGGCGAACCTTGCCCTGGCCCTTCCTCCGTTGAGTCAAGGAAGAAGCCTGCAGGCTTACCGGCTTGAACTCGTCCCAGAATGCTGCCTCCTCATCGAGCGAGGCGAATGCCGGTATCCTGCTCTGTACTTTCTCATTGTCATTCATAATCGTTACTCAAGACACGTGCTGCCTATACAGGCGGCGCTCACCGTCACTAGCATCGCGAGCCCTAACCTCATAGAACAGTTCCCCGCTTCTGGGCGCCAGGAAGAGCGCGAGATATCGTCCTCCGTTCGTAAGTCCAATAAGCCGGTAGGTCTCGTTGCGGGCGCGGCTAGCGTCGTATGAGTTGTCGAAGACTGCCTCCTCCACCTCGTCTGGACTGACGCTGTGACGGGCGATAAGCTCCTCGTTCCAGTCATCCCATTCGAGTCGGTATACATACAACATCGACTATGGAATCATAACCGATCCGATAGAGGACCATCGAATAACCCTGCTCACATGAATGGCACCGGTTATCGTTCGCGTTTGAACAGCTTCTGGGGAATGCGGCGGAAGGGATCAGTCCGTCATCACCGGGCAACTCGGGAGAGACGGCATTTCCGAGGCTACGCGAGCTTCACTTCTGATCTGCTTACGGTGGCATGCCCGCAGCTGCCTGCTACGTCAAGTGGTCTCGGGTTAGCCGGTGGCCGCACGCGCTTCCGGGAGCATGGCCTCGCCCGCGGCGTCCTGCTCGCGCGGGGGCCGCCGGAAGCGAGAGCGCTTTGGCTTGCGCCGCTCGTCACGCAGCGTCGTCAAATCCTCGATGCGCTCCGTGAACAGGACGCCGTCGAGGTGGTCGATCTCGTGCTGGATACACTGGGCTAGCAGGGGGTCCGTGGCGCGCAGGCGATGCTCCTTGCCGCGAACGTCGCGGTACTTGATCGTCACCTGCGGCGCGCGCGGCACATCGGCGTAGCGGCCAGGCAAGCTGAGACATCCTTCCAGCATCGGCTGCCGCTCGTCCACGATCTTCACGATCTCAGGGTTCACGAGCATGAACAACTCCGGTGGCTTGATCTCCTCGAACGCGCCGTCCTCCCGCTCCTCGTACTCGCCGGGCATCTCCATCGTCACCGCCCGACGCAAGACGCCCACCTGTGGCGCGGAGAGGCCCACGCCATCCGCCGCTCGCATGGTCTCGACCATGTCATCCACCAGCCGCGCGAGTTCCACGTCGAAGCTTGTCACGCGCGACGATTTGCGCTTGAGCCGCAGCAGGTCGTCGGGCTGCTCCATCTGTAGTATGCGGCGTGTAGCCATCAAACACCTCGGGTCAGGGAACGTACTGGTACTGTTGACCAATTGTATCACGACACCCACGCACCGCCACCATCCGCAGCATGACGGGCGCACGCCATACGTCCATGTCCGAAAATCGCCAGCGATCAGGATGCCGGTGTTGTATCATCGAGCCATGGAACTCGACTTCGCTGCCTGCTACAAAGCCATCCAGAGCCGCGACGCGCGCTTCGACGGTCGCTTCTTCACAGGGGTCTCCTCGACCGGGATCTACTGCAGGCCGATCTGCCCGGCGCAAACGCCGCTGGAGCGCAACGTTCGGTTTTACCGGTCGGCAGCAGCCGCGGAGGCAGCCGGGTTCCGGGCGTGCCGCCGATGCCGCCCCGAAACAAGCCCCGGCTCGCCCGACTGGAGCACACGGAGTGATCTTACCGGACGAGCACTGCGGCTCATCGCGGAGGGCGCGGTGGACACCAGCGGGGTAGACGGCCTCGCGCACCAGCTCTCGGTGAGCGAGCGGCATCTGCACCGCGAGTTGGTCGCGGCGGTGGGCACGGGACCGCTCGAACTGGCGCGCTCCCGCCGCGCGCAAACTGCCCGGCTCCTGCTTGACGAGACCAGCATGTCGGTAACCGACGTGGCGTTCGCCGCTGGCTTCGCAAGCATCCGGCAGTTCAACGAGTCGGTCCAGGCCGCGTTCGGGGCCAGCCCGACTGAGTTGCGCCAGCGCGCCCGTCCCGATCTGGAAAGCTCCGGGTGGCTCACGCTGCGCCTGCGCTACCGCCCGCCCCTCGCGGCCGGGCCACTTTTGGCCTTTTTCACGCGACGCATGCTGCCCGCTGTCGAGGATGTGACCGAGACGCGCTACCGCCGGGTCGTTGCGCTGCGTGAAACGACGGGCATCATTGAACTCGAACCGATTGCTGGCGCCGATCACGTCCTGCTGCGCCTGCGGCTCGACACCCTGCACGACCTCGGCCCGCTGGTGCAGCGCTGCCGCCGCCTCTTCGACCTCGACGCCGCCCCGGAGGCGATTGGTGCGGTCCTCAGCGCGGACCCTGCGCTCGCGCCACTCCTTACCGCCCAGCCGGGACTCCGCGTCCCAGGGGCGGTGGATGGATGGGAGCTGGCGGCGCGCACCATCCTCGGGCAGCAGGTTTCGGTTGC
>JACDAU010000304.1 GCA_013695265.1 Chloroflexia bacterium | reverse complement strand
CCCATGGACCGTGCACTTTGGAAAGTGGCCAACTACCGAGAGTTCTTGGCCGCACGGCGTGAGCTACTGGCGCAGGCAGCGAACCAGTTTTTGAGCAGCTTGCTTCACGGCGAGTTGCCGGAGAAGGAGCAACCCAAGGACGCGATCGCGAGAGTAGTTGATGTTGTCCAAGCGGTAGCGGTTGAGGATGAGGAAGAACAGATCCTTGATTGCATCGAGTGGGTTGCAAAGCAGGGACTGCCTGAACCGGAACTGATGTATGAGCTTGTAGACGAAGCTACCGGTGATCAGCTAGCTGTGTTCGACATTGCTTGGCCAAGAGGGTTGCAGATAGGTTACAGTCAGCCTGCGGCTGTGTTGATAGGGGAGCTACAGGAGACTGAAGAGGTGGCAAATGCAGCGGGATTTCGCTTCTTCCGGAGCGTGGACGATCTGAAGGCGTATGTGGTGGAGGAGATTCTCGTGTCCGAAGGTGTGGCGTAGCTGGTGTTGTAGCAGACATCCTATGGAGTTGCAGAGACTGCAAGATGCGATCGGCGGTAGCATCCCATCGGGTAGCTGCTCGAGAATGAGTATAGTGCGCCGCCTCTTGGAACTCGTCAACGCCGCGTACGGCCTGACGCCCGAGGAGGAGGCGCTCCTGTGGGTAACTGCACCACCCCGGATGCCGCGCTTCTGATGGCCGGTACGTTGTGGCCTTGAGCTGGCGGTGCAAGATCGTGGTTGATAGCAGGACATCCTGTGGAGCGGCACGCGCATACCTGCCGTGCAGATCAAGGCGGTGCCAACACGGCGCGAGTCGGCGTGCATCGTCAACCGGTCGTGCCGTCGATGCGTTCGCGGAGGAGGTCCGCGTGGCCGTTATGGTGGGCATATTCCCCGATGAGGTGGAGGTAGATCCACCGCAGCGACATCTGCCCCCAACGCTCGCTGATGAAGGTCGCGTCCAGCGACGCGCCAGCCACCCCTTGTCGACAGAGGTCCCACTCGCTGATGAGGGTGGCGATATCCCCGTCGGCCCGGTCGGGGTCCACATCCTCAAAGGCGGCATCCGGCTTATCGGGATGCCAGTACAACTCGTCCAGATTCTCGCCGAGGAAGCGGCGACGGAACCAGGTCCGTTCTACGGCAGCGAGGTGCCGCACGAGGCCGAGCAATGAGAGGTGCGAGGGTGGCACGCTCTGCCGTGCGAGTTGCTCGCCGGTGAGTCCGGCGCACTTGTGGAGCAGCGTCGCGCGGTGCCAGTCGAGGAAACCGTCGAGCATGGCGCGCTCGTCGCCGACAAACGGCTCGTCTGTTCGTCTGATCCCTGGGGCAGTCCAAGTCATCGGAAACCTTCCTCCGTCACCGGGACTGGCAGTCGCCTCCACCGGCCCCGCTATTCTCAGTGAGCCCCGCCGGATACACCGGGTGGTGAGGAGCGCAAGGCCGGTGCTTGGTGGAGTCCGGCGATGTGGTCGATCAAGCATCGCCGAGTTCGCTACGGTTATGCACTGTCGCGGATATCCTGAAGATCGCGCAATTCTAGCACCGATCGGGCTGGAAAGGCGCAGGCTCGGAACCACAGCGCCCCGCGAATGCCGCGCTTGTGCGGTCACGGAGATGGTCGGAGAGGTTAGAATACGCCTCTACGGCTGCCCAGCGTCGAGACCGGCCGGGTAGCACACCCGCAGCATCAACGGAGGCGAAGGATGGACCAGCCCCACGGCCATGAGGAGCACGACCACAACCACCCGCACCACGGCGGGCACGACCAAGAACACCAGCACGAACACGGTCGGCTCGGGTGGCTGCGAGAGCTACTGCCGTGGGGGCACGGACACTCCCACGGCGAGCAGAACGTGGACTCGGCGCTGGAGACGAGCGAGCGGGGCATCTGGGCGCTGAAGGTGAGCCTCGTGGGGCTGGGCGCGACGGCGCTGTTCCAGGTCGTCATTGTGCTGATCTCCGGCAGCGTCGCGCTCCTCGCCGACACCGTCCACAACTTCTCCGATGCGCTCACCGCGGTCCCCCTGTGGATCGCGTTCGCGCTCGCCCGGCGTCCCCCGAGCCGCCGCTACACGTACGGCTACGGCCGGGCCGAGGACATCGCAGGCGTGATCATCGTCGGGATGATCGCCCTCTCCGCCGCCATCGCGGCCTACGAAAGCGTCCGCCGATTCATCGAGCCCACGCC
>JACDAU010000286.1 GCA_013695265.1 Chloroflexia bacterium | reverse complement strand
CGCTCACGCCGGGCCTGCGCGCTGGGCGATGCGGCAGGTGCGTTGCAACAGCACGCGCATACCCGCGCAGCCGCCGCCGCAGGGCCAGCCATAAGCGTCCGGCAAGGCGCACAATGCCAAGATCCCGTATCGCTCGCGTGATGTCCGGCCGGTTGCGCAGGTAGCTGCGCGCCATGTACAGGAAGATCAGGAGTAGCAAGCCCCAGAAGAAGAATGAGCGCACGATCTCGAACCAGTCGCCACCGCCACCGGCACTGGATTGGGGGAGTGCGGGCGGTTGCGCCTGAAGCGGTTCGTCCTCGCCGCCGGGATTCCATCCGAACAGGCCGAGCAGCCACAGGAGCGGCGCGATGATCAGCACGGAGAGCAGCAGTGACAGCACGAACCCGATGGTCGAGAGGCCGTAGGCAAGCAGGTCGAGCAGGCCGATCGTGTGTCCCGTCGGCAGAACGAACGCGATCGCGGCCACGATCGCCAGAAATGCCGCGCTCAACCACACCCACCGCCGCGCAAGCCCAGCCGAGATGCGCGCATCCTGCTCGCGCCAGCGCCGCGTGAGGGTGCTGTACTGGATCTGGCCGAGCATCACCATCCCGAGCGCGAAGTAGATGAGGACGTTCAGCACGAGCCCCGGCACGGAGGGATTGGAGAGGTTCACCAGCGTCGCGATCTCCACGCGCGACAACCCCGCCGCGAACAGCAGCAGCAGCCCACCTGCGAAGAACCGCTTCGTCAGGCTGTCGCTGGGCTGGATGTACCCCTGATAGTTCTGCGCCGGCTGATCCAGACCTTCCAGGTCGCTGGCGGTGAGGGTGGCGGCGCCCCAGCAGCCAAGCAGCAGCACGAACGACAGGATGTTGCCCGGCTCCACGTTCGGGATATTCGCGAGGGGATTGCTTCGGCCCGCCGCGAGGTTGCCCACGATCTGCACCAGAAAGTACAGCACGAAGATCTCCGCAGCCCGGTACTTCTTCGCGTTGTCGAGGCGGTGCAGGTGCGTCCGGATCATCCGGCGGGAGATGAACGCCTCGACCGCCACAAGGAAACAGAGCGGCGTCAGATACGCCGCGCCCGGCCCAGCAGCGGCCAGGTTCGCCAGCGCCACCCACGCCGACGCGATACACGTGATAAGCGCGGCCACAACGAGCGGCCGCACTCCGTCTTCGAGCCAGCGGAACCGGGTCATCGCCACGTCTCAAGATCCCGCTCGATGCGCACGCGGTGGACGCGGATACCCAGCGCCTCAGCCCGGCCCTGAAGCGCGGGCGGCGTCGGGTCCGGGTGAATGAGCACGAGCGCCGGGCTCCGGCCCCCACGCTGCAAGCCGAGCAGTGCCTCGTACAGGGCCTCGCTCTCGCGACCCGTGATGACGACCATCGTCGCGCCCCAGGAGATTCGCGCACTCTCCGCCCGAAGCCAGCTCGCGATCGGGGCATCGGGGGTGAGCTGCACGCGGGCGAGCGTTTCCAGCACGCCGGCCATCAGGTGGGCACGCTCGGTGCGCGGGGGGAGGCTGATGTGCCGCCGCTGCTCGGCCACGGGGTCGAACGCCTCCGTGGCGAGCCCGACGGCCAGCCCCTCGCGCAGCACGATATGGCTGGCGATCGAGGCTGCGGCGACAATGGCCAGTTCCGTTGCCTCGTACAGGCGGCGGGGGGTATAGCCCTCGTCGTGCATATCGAGGCAGATCATGGTGTCGCGCGCGATTGCTGGCTGGTACTGCTTTACCACGAGCGAGCCGGTGCGCGCCGTCGCCGGCCAGTGGATTCGGCGCGGCGAGTCACCCCGGCGGTATTCGCGCACGCCCATCAGTCGGCTCGGATCCTCGAAGAGAGGTGACTTGGCTGGGAGGGCGACGAGCGGAGAGCGAGTCGGGATGCCGAGGTCCGTGAGCGGCACCACTCGCGGGTAAACAAGCATCGGCGATGGCTCCACGCTTAATCGCGAACCGGCATCAAGACCGAGCAGGTCGCCGGTTTGTAGCGTGAGTGGGCCAACGTGGTAGTAGCCGCGCCGGCGGCAGCTCAGGTGGTAGGTATGCCTCCACTGCTCGCGCGCGCCGAGCGAGACGGCCTGCCGCTGAAACCGCCCCGACTGTAAGGGCAGGGGGATGGATTCGGCCAACTCCAGCCAGGGAACGGGGAGCAGCCCGGTATTGTGAACCGTAAGGTGCACGGGCACCTCGTCACCCGTGAACGCGCGCTCGTTGAACTCCCGCCCAACGCGCAGGCTGCTCACCGCCCGTCGGCTCCACAACCGCACGAGGATGTAGGTGGCGACGAGGAAGTACACGATGGTGAAGAAGAAGCTCACGCGCAGGACGATCGCCAGGACGAACAGCGCGAGCATGAACGGCATGAAGTCCTTCATGCGTCATCCCGCTCTCCAATGTCCAGCGCCGCCTCGCGCACGATCGCGTCGACCACGGAGCGGGCGGTACGGCCCCGGAGCTGGCTTTCGGGCTTGAGGATCAGGCGGTGCGGCAGGCACAGAGGGGCCATAGCCCGCACGTCCTCGGGGAGAATGTAGTCACGACCGGCGAGCGCGGCGAGGGCCTGCGCGGTTTTGTATAACGCGAGGGAGC
>JACDAU010000521.1 GCA_013695265.1 Chloroflexia bacterium | reverse complement strand
GCCGGGTGACACGGCGGCGGAACGGTCGGCAGGGCACCGGTTAGGGTGCCCCGGTGCGTCTACAGGATCCGCAGCAACAGGATAACCAGAATGACGAGTACGACCAAACCGACGACATAGCTGACGTTCACCGTTACCTCCTTTCCGATGCACCGCGCAGTGTAGCACGGTCCACCCCCTTGCGACGTCACCATGCCACTGTCACGCTCGACGGGTGAGCAGACTCTACGACCCGGAGCCGCCCATCACCGTGGAGGTCGACGACCAGGGACGGCCGGCCACAGTCACCTGGCAGCGGCGCGAGCCCGTGCGCGAGGTGGTGAACCGGTGGCGCGTCGATGACGACTGGTGGCGCGTGCCGATCAGCCGGACCTACTACACGGTACGGACAGCTACGGCGCTGCTGGAGATCTACCGCGACGATCGCGCCGGCGACTGGTACTTGCAGCGCGTGATAGACTAGAACCGCCTGGTCAAGCCTGGTGGCAACGCGATCTGGCACGCACGATACCGGCCGAGCCCCTGTGGGCTGGCATGCGCCCTGCTGAGAACAATCCGCTGGCCGGTGCGATACGGGAAGGGGGAAGGACATGCTCGCCCGCTTCGTCCGCGGCGCAGCTTTGGCTGCCATCGCGTTCGGTCTGCTCCGGGTAGGATACGGCACGCTGGAACTCTTCGTCGTCCCACACGAGAGCACCACCGCTACCTTGCAGACCGGCTCGCACGCCTTTGCCTCAGGGCTCTCTCTGCTCGCTGCCGTCCTGCTGCTGTGGGCGCTGGTCGGGCTCTACATCCGTCAGTCGGATGCGGCGGGCACCTTCGGCCTTGTGGCATTCGTGGTAGCGTTCTTCGGTGCAGCGCTCGTGGTCGGCATCTCCTGGCTGGAGATGTTCGTCCTCCCGGTCCTGGCGAAGGAGGCTCCACAGCTGGTCGGACAGGAGCAGTTGCCCGGTTCGTTGGGGGTGGCGTATTTACTGTCGTTCGCCCTGTTCGGGTTGGGGATGATCCTGTTCGGCATCGCGACGCTCTTGGCGCACGTCTTCCCCCGCTGGCCTGCCGCACTGCTCATCGTCTCGATCCCGGCCACCATATTCCTCCCGGCCACTCCGGGCTCGGTCTGGGAGGCTATAGGCCCGATAATGATTGGCATCGCGATAGCCGCCCAGGGCTGGTATGCGACCAGGATGCCGCAATCGGGCAAGCCTGCCTGAGCTCTCGCGTCGAGGGAACTGCTGTACGTCGGTGCTTGGTCGAGATCGCTATCCGCTATGGTCAGGCCTCAACGCCTGTACTTGTCAACCTCTCGGAGCATTAGACCGACTATCGTGCCAAACACCAGCTAGAAGTGCGGACGGAAAGCCGGGCTTGCCACTACTGCTTGTGCAGTGAACCCGCCGGGGACCACAACCAGTGGTGTTGCGGCAAGGTTTCCGGCTACACGTCTAGAAGGCCACTAGCCTCGCCGGAGCAGCGGTGACCCACACGAAGAGGTTCTGCGCTCTCAGTACATCCTACCGAAGCCATAACACCTGATCCGAGCATAGAGCGTGAACAGGTTCGATAGTGGTGCTAGACTATCCCCGGCGCCGGCGTTGTGTGTCGAGGTCTCGGAGCAGGCCCGCGGGTGTGTTTCGCTCATCTTCCCGTGATGCCGGCGCCACACCTCATCTTACTCAGGGCGCGCCGAGATCGAACTGGACTTGCTCGGCGTCAGACACCCGCACCCGCTGCGCCTCCCGGAACGTCCCGTGCGGCGGCGGCATCTTGATCTCCGCTCCGTGGAGGAGCTGCTCGATCGTGAGGATCTGTATCCTCGGGTACTCCTGCTGCCAGCCGGGGGAGTGGTAGTATCCTGCGCTGACGGCCTCGGTGACCATATCCCGCGTCGGTTCCTCCAGGGTGATGAACACCCCTATAGCGGCGTTCTCCCGCTCAACCGTGCCCCTCAGATCCCGAATGTCACCCGCCTTCACGTGGCCGCTCTTGACCTGGACCATCACGCGCTTCGGCTTGCTGGTATTGTCGTCCACGAAGGCGATCACGCCATCAATCCCCCAGTCCGAACCCTTCTTGCCGGTCTTGCCGGTCTTGCCGCCGTCGCTGCCGAGCGGCTTTGCCTTCACCAGGGACAGCGCCCACCACTGGAACTGGTAGCGGTCGTCCTGGGCGAGCTGGCGCGCAGAGCCAACGTCCTCCGGCTCGCCGATCACCCGGAACTGTACGTCCGGGAACATCGCGCACAAGCGGTACTTCATCAGGGCGATAGCGAGGTGAGTAACGTCAATCCCAATCCAGCGGCGGTCGAGCTTCTGCGCGACAGCGATCGCGGTGCCGCAGCCGCAGAAAGGGTCGAGGACGATGTCGCCGCGGTTGCTGCTGGCGCTGATGATCCGCTCAAGGAGGGCTAGGGGTTTCTGGGTGGGATAGCCTAAACGCTCTCCAGCCTGGGAGTTCACAGGATCAATGTCTGTCCACACGTTGCCAACCACTACACCCGGCATCTCATCCAGGTAACGCTTCAAACGCGGACGCTTGCTGGTATCAGACGGGTACCAGATCCGCCCATCAGCATCGAGTTTCGCCATCGTCTCCCGAGAGTATCGCCATCCGTTGGGTGGTGGAGGAAAGCCTTTCCACTCATAGGTCAAGTTGGGCCGAGGATTAGGGCTGGTCATATTATCGAGCGCATAGAGCCGACCATCAGGATCACGGTAGCGGTACTTGTCGGCCACGTACCTAACACTATGAGGCGCGTGTTGGGGATGCCATATCACCTGATCAGTCTTACCGTAATACAGTAGGATGTCCGCGTTAGGACTCCACCTCTTTGCATCGTTATGTGTGGTCGTCCGCTTCCAAGTGATCTCACCGCGGTAGTTGGTTGGTCCGAAGATCGCATCCATAACAATCTTCAGGTAATGGCTCGCCGTCGGGTCGCAGTGGAGGTACAGGCTCCCGGTGGGCTTCAGCACCCGGTGCAGCTCGACCAGGCGCGCAGCCATCATCACCAGGTAGGCCATCATCTCGTTCGTGCCCACCAGGTCCCGCAAGGCACCGATCACCTCAGAGACACGATTGGGCGCGTTGGTCACCAGGTCGTGATAAGTCTCCTCCGCCTGATGGGTCCAGTGCCACGTGTCCTCGAACGCCTCGATCTGCGCCTCTGAGTACTTCCCGGCCTCGTCCCGGAACAGCACGTTGTAGTTGCGGCTGCTGTTGAAAGGCGGGTCTAGGTAGGTCAGATCAACGCTGCTGTCGGCGACGTACTCTCGC
>JACDAU010000244.1 GCA_013695265.1 Chloroflexia bacterium | reverse complement strand
GCAATAGTGTTCAAGCGGATTGCGTATGAGTAGTCAACAATCATTTGAAGTTGTCGCCACCGTTGCCGATCAACGGACACAGACGCAGCCGTCATTACTTCAAAGTGATTTGATATACTGCGGACATCATCCTCAAAGAAAGGAGCTTCGCATGGCCGTGAAAAGCACCAACATACTCGCTTCGCTCGATGTCGCGCAGTTCTTCAAGGCGCTGGCCGACGACACACGATTGCGGATAGTGCATCTCTTGGCGCTCTCTGATATGCGCGCTGGGGAGGTTACCGAGCGACTCGGCCTGCAACAGAACGCCGTATCGTACCATCTTAAGCAGTTGCGCGCCGTGGGGTTAGTGCGGGACCGGCGCAGTACTGCCGACGCCCGCGACGTGTATTACAGCGTCGATCTGAACCGGCTCCATACGCTGTACCACGCCGCCGGTGAATCACTTCACCAAAGCCTGGCTTCGGAGCAGCGTTCGAGCGGGGAGACGGGAGACCAGATAGCCCAGCCACTTCGAATTCTCTTCCTGTGTACGCACAATAGCGCCCGGTCTCAGCTCGCGGAGGCCATCGCACGCAGGATAGGTGGCGACTCAGTAGACGCCTATAGTGCGGGGAGCGTAGTGAGTGAGCTGCACCCACTGACGGTGCAACTCCTCGCGGAATGGGACATTGACACGACGGGACACCGCTCGAAGACGATGGATGAGTTCCTGGGGCAGCAATTCGACTACATTATCACCACCTGTGACCAGGCCAACGAGGGATGTCCCGTGTTTCCTGGAGACCCGAAGCGCATTCACTGGAGCTTTGCAGACCCCAAAGCGGTCGAGGATCCCGAGGAGCAGTTGCGGGCGTTCCAGACGATACGCGGTGAGCTGCTCACCCGAATACGATACCTGCTTGGTTTGCCACACCCGAGAACTGGGGCGCGGATTCACCTTCGATCCGTCGACGCCCCGACGGAGCAGGCTTGAACACCCCGCTCGTCCGTCGCACCGTCGCCGAACTCGTAGGCACGTACGCGCTTGTTACGGCTGGCGGTGGCGCGATAGTCGTGAACGCCGAGACGGCGGCACTCGGTCACGTCGGTGTCGCCCTCACCTTCGGTTTGGTTATTATGGTGATGATCAGCGCCGTCGGGCACCTCTCGGGGGCGCACTTCAACCCTGCCGTAACCGTGGCGTTCGCCCTCACCCGGCACGTCCCGTGGAGCGATGTGGCGGCGTACCTCACAGGGCAGTTCGCCGGTGCGGTCCTGGGGGCACTGACGCTGCGCGCCCTGTTCGAACCGGTAGCGGACCTGGGCGCTACCCAGCCCGCTGGGAGCATCGCACAGTCCCTCGGTATGGAGATATTGCTCACGGCGGTGTTGATGTTCGTCATCATCTCCGTCGCGACCGACACGCGTGCCGTGGGACACCTCGCGGCCGTCGCCATCGGGGCTACTGTGGCCTTAAACGCGCTCTGGGGCGGCCCGATCAGCGGTGCATCGATGAATCCGGCGCGCTCCTTCGGCCCGGCGCTCATCGCCGGCGTCTGGGATGCCCACTGGGTGTACTGGCTGGGGCCACTTCTCGGAGCCAGCATCGGAGGCGTCTTGTACCAGTGGCTGCGCGCGCCGGGTCGGGAGCGGGTCCTCCGCGAGGTTCGCGAACCCGCATCCGCATCGGTGAACATGCGGAGAGGAGGATAGCCCATGGCCGATCACGAGAAGCCGCATCGGGCTCGGGTGCTGTTCCTGTGTACGCACAACAGCGCGCGCTCCCAGATGGCCGAAGGCTTACTTCGGCATCTTGGTGGCTTGGGCTTTGAGGCGCACAGCGCTGGCACGGAGGCAACAAGTGTCCGCCCCGAGGCTGTGGCGTCGATGCACGAGATCGGGATCGACATCGGGGAGCAGAAGTCCAAGCCTCTTGCCCCCTTCCTGACGGAGCAGTTCGACTACGTGATCACGGTGTGCAAAGCAGCGAGCGAGGCGTGCCCCCTGTTCCCCGGAACGACACGACGCCTGCACTGGCCGGTGGACGACCCCTCGGCGGTGGATGGCGCGGCGGCGACGCGTGAGGCGGCCTTCACGAGTGCGCGCAATGAGCTCCGTCGCAGGATCGAGGAGGAACTGCTCTCACGGGACTCCAAGGCTTAGTCACCTTGAGTGAGACCGCGTGCGCCGTCCTGAGGGCGTCGTCAACTTCCAGCGGACAGCAGCCGTTCCACGATCACCACATCGCACCACATTCCCTCAAGCTGACCATGGCGCTCGTACACCCCGACTTCGCGGAAGGCGAGAGATCGTAGCAGGCCCCGGCTCGCGGCGTTCTCGACGAAGACGCGCGACACGAGTTTCGAGAAGCCCATCTCGTCTGCGGCGGCGATCAGCGCCGTCATCGCAATCCGCCCCGCTCCCCTGCCCCGGTGCCCGCGCTGCACAAATACCGAGAACTCCGCGATGCCTGCATAGCATTCCCGGGACCGGTACAGGAACGTCGCGGCGAAGGCCACCACCTCCTCTCGCTCCTCCGCGACCACGATCGGATGCACCCCGTCGAACCAGGCGCGAACCTCCGCGGATGTTCTCGGCCGGGTCTCGAACGTGGCCACCCGGTCCTCGATGCCCTCGTTGTAGATGCGCGCGATGGCCGAAGCGTCGCGCGGCGTGGCGAGCCGAGCGTTCAAGAACTAAGCCCCGGCCACGACACCGCGGCCCCGGTGTCCTGCGGATGCGCCGATCCGCGCGTCGTGTCCGCTGTCCCGGCGCAGTCCCCCTGAGCAATATCGATGAGCAAGGTGCGCCGCCGGACCGTCTCAGCAGCGAGATGTCCTGCGGTCACGCCGGGCGACCGTCTGCGCTGCGTTTTTGAAGGTCCGGCAAAAGGAGTGCGTCCTTTCCGCCCCGGCCGCGTCTATATCGTCGAAGCGATCGTGTTCGTTCGTGTGCGGGGATAGTATCATGGCAGCATGTCTGGCGTACCCGGCCTGCTGCGAGCAGTGTCAGGATCCGCAGCGTGGCACGCACAGCAAGCGCGTGCCCCAGGTCCTATGCAGCGACACGACAATCTGGGAGATCGGGGGTGAGGACCGGTGACATGGACGGTCGAGGGCGTATGGGACGAGTTCGACTCGGGCCTGCGCGGTTTCATACGGGGCCGAGTGCGCGACCATCACGCGGCCGAGGACATACTCCAGGAGGTGTATCTCAAGATACACGCGCACATCGGCGGCTTGCGCGACGAGGAGCGGGTGCAGTCGTGGGTTTACCAGGTCGCCCGGAACGCGATAGCGGACCACTACCGACGATCGCGCCCGACCACGGTGCTTGGCGATGTGCCGTACCACCCGGTCGACCTCGTCGACGATGAGGCGGCGCGGGCGCTCGCGGGTAGCGTCCGGCGTCTTGTGGATAGCCTGCCGCCAGATTACAGAGAGGCGCTGATCCTGACCGAGTACGAGGGACTCACCCAGGTGCAGTTGGCGGCGCGGCTGGGAATCTCGGTGTCGGGGGCAAAGTCGCGGGTCCAAAGGGCGAGGAGCCACCTCAAGGCCGCGCTCCTCGCTTGCTGTCACTTCGAGCTCGATCGTCTCGGTGGGATTATCGACTATCAGGCCAGGGACGCGTGCTGCGTGGACTGTGGCGACTCCTGTGCCCCCGGCGTTTGGTAGGCTCCCAAAGGGTGCATCCTTTTGTTGACCGTTTCGTCTATACCCACGAGAGCCGAAAGAGGCTTGTCAATGAGAGCGGGTATCGCGCACAAGGAGAAAGAACTATGAGACACGTCGACGCACGAGTGGCTGAACGTCATGGCAACGCCGTACACGAGTTTGTTCGGGAGAAGTATGCGTCCGCCGCGCGCCAGGTGGCGGGCGGCGGCGGCTGCAGTACCGCCGAATCGGATTCGTGCCGCGGCGATGCGGACCCGGTCACGTCGGACCTGTATGCCCCAGCAGAGATCGAGGGCTTGCCGATGACCGCGGTGAACGCCTCGCTCGGTTGCGGCAATCCCACTGCCTTGGCCAACCTCCTTCCGGGCCAGACGGTTCTGGATCTGGGGAGCGGCGCGGGCCTGGATGTACTTCTCTCGGCCAAGCGCGTCGGGCCAGAGGGTCGCGCCTACGGACTGGATATGACTGACGAGATGCTGGAGCTCGCGCGCTGCAACGCACGCGAGGCGGGCGCGACGAACGTGGACTTCCTGAAGGGGCGGATCGAGGCCGTGCCTCTGCCCGACCACTCCGTGGATGTCATCATTTCCAACTGCGTCGTGAACCTCTCCCCCGACAAGGATGCGGTGCTGCGGGAGGCGTACAGGGTGCTGAGGCCCGGCGGGCTGTTCGCAGTGTCCGACGTCATCGTCCTGGGAGAACTGAGTGAGAACATCCGGCACGACATGGAGGCGTGGGCGGGCTGCGTGGCAGGCGCACTCGGCGAGGATGAATACCGATCCAGGCTCGGCGCGGCGGGCTTCTCCGACGTCGAGGTGCAGGTGACGCGTACATACTCGGCGAATGAGGCCATGGGGGAGAGCTGCTGTGCTACCACAGCCGGGGGCGGCGCGCTAGCGAGCGCCTTCATTCGCGGTCGCAAGCCGGCGGGCGCGACAGGGAACAATGGGTAGCGCTGACGCCGACGGGAGGAGAAGGGCCGACTCCTCCCGCCGGCGCTGACGGGTGCGGGTCGCGCGGTGGGTACGGCGACTAGGGAGAGGTTAAAGTCGTGGCACTGCCGATGTGGCCGAATACTCCGGGCGGTGTACGCAACAACTGATACGCAGTCCGCTTGAACGCTGGTGCATGTCATCCCGAACTCCGTGAGGGATCCGTAACCGGGACCACGGATTCCTCGCTGGCTCGGAATGACAGAAACGCTACTATTCCGCCGGCATTCGTATGAGCGGTGTGACGCTGCCCGCACGTGGCCCGTGGAAATATGCCGGCCGCACTTTGACATGAACCTGCTACGGCGGTGACTCCGAGCGGCAGAGCGCGCGCTCGGTCATGCTATAATGCGCGCGATATGCAACCCCTCCACAAACATCCGGGGGTGACCGCGCCGTGGATTCGGCGGCTCGCGGCGCTCCTCATACTGCTCATTGCGTTGGTGACGTCCGGGTTTGGCCCACCGCCGGGCGCGAACCCCACCCCCGCGGATTCCGAGCGGCTCACGCAGGGCGAGCTTGCGACGCTGCGCGCCTCTTCGGTACCGATGCTTACCGCCCGGTCCGCACTGCTGATGGATACTGGAACGGGGCGCGTGCTCTGGGGCAAAAAGCCAGACCAGCGTCTCCCCATCGCGAGCACCACGAAGCTGATGACCGCTCTCCTGGCCGCGGATCTCGCGGAGCCGGAGGAAGTGGCCACAGTGTACCCTCGGGATCTTGTTCTGGGGTCGACGGTCTCACTCCGCGAGGGTGAGCGCATGACGATCGAGCAGTTGCTGTACGGCGCGCTAATGCAATCCGGCAACGATGCGGCGGTGACGATAGCGGACCACGTCGGGCGCGAGCACCTGGGCGGCGTCGGGGATGACGGGATCCAGACGTTCGTGGATGCGATGAACGCGCGCGCGCGGAAGATGGGGCTGAAGAACACGCAGTTCAAAAACCCAAATGGTTTCGATGAGCCGGGTCAGTACTCCACAGCGCGGGACCTCGCCATTCTAGGTCGCGAGGTGCTCGCCGATTCGTTGCTGGCGGGCATCGTCGCGACGGCGCAGTATCGGCTCACCGGATACATACCTATCGGGCGAGAGCGCTCCCCGGTGTATCACCCGGTG
>JACDAU010000238.1 GCA_013695265.1 Chloroflexia bacterium | reverse complement strand
GAGCGGATGATCCACGGCGTTCTGATGGCCGCTGCGGCCGTCTCTATCTTTACGACCCTGGGCATACTGGTATCGTTGACCACCGAGGCCGTCGGTTTTTTTCGGGAGGTCTCACCAGCACAATTCTTCGGCGATACGCGGTGGTCGCCAAGCGGCTCAAACGGGCGTTTCGGTGTTTGGCCCTTGATCTCGGCGACCCTCGTCACCTCGTTCATCGCGCTGACTATCGCCGTGCCCCTCGGGATGCTCGCTGCCGTGTATCTCAGCGAGTTCGCCTCTTATCGGGCACGCAGCGTAATCAAGCCCTTGCTGGAGGTGCTTGCTGGCGTCCCAACCGTGGTCTTCGGTTTCTTTGCCTTGCTGTTCGTGACGCCCCTGATTCGGGAAGTGATTCCGGGGGTAAGTATCTTCAATGCCCTCAGTGCCGGCATCGTCATGGGCATCGCGATCCTGCCCTTGGTGTCCTCACTGAGCGAAGACGCGATGTCGTCCGTACCGCTCTCACTCCGGGAGGGGGCGTATGGACTTGGAGCAACTCGATTCGAGGTGGCAACGCGCGTCGTTCTCCCCGCCGCTCTTTCCGGCATCGTGGCCTCGATCATCCTGGCACTCTCACGAGCGGTCGGTGAGACAATGATCGTCGCCCTCGCTGCGGGCCAATTGCCGAAGCTAACGGCCGACCCCAGGAAACAGATGCAGACGATGACCTCGTACATCGTGCAGGTTAGCCAGGGGGAGGCCTCCGTAGGATCGGTGCAGTATCAGACGATCTTCGCCGTCGGCACCACAGTATTTGTTCTCACGTTCGTAATGAACCTGTTCAGTTTCTGGTTCGTGCGCAGATTTCGCGAGGTATATGACTGATGGCAAGTAAAGCAGACTCCAGATCATCCGACGCTCTCTTTCGACCCAACGTGCCGGTGCGCAAGCTCAAGGGCATCTTTTTCGCGGGCCTCGGTATCCTGAGCATCGTTATCGCGCTGGGGACCTTACTTACACTGCTCGTCGACGTTGCCCGTGACGGCCTGCCGTGGCTGAACTGGAACTTTCTCACCAGTTTCGATAGCCGGTTCGCACCGCGAGCAGGCCTCCGAGCCGCGCTGATGGGCACGCTCTGGATGATGGCGCTGACGATTCTGTTCGCGCTCCCACTAGGGGTCTTGAGCGCGATTTATCTGGAAGAGTACGCGAGTGATAACTGGTTCACTCGATTCATTCAGGTGAACATCTCGAACCTGGCAGGCGTGCCCTCAATTGTGTATGGCCTTCTTGGACTGCAAATCTTCGTTCGGTTGATGAACTTCAATCGAAGCATCCTTGCCGGCGCTTTGACCATGGCGCTGCTGGTGTTGCCGATCATCATCGTGGCAGGTCGTGAGTCTATACGCGCCGTCCCGTCGAGTATGAGGGACGCGTCGTTTGCGCTGGGTGCCACCCGAAGCCAGACGGTCCGACACCATGTGTTGCCCTACGCGTTTCCCGGCATACTCACGGGCAATATCCTGGCGGCGTCGCGTGCGATCGGTGAGACGGCGCCGCTCCTCGTCATCGGCGCTCTCGCTTATGTCGCGACTACGCCTAGCGGACCCCTGAGCCGCTTCACCGTGCTGCCGATCCAGATCTTCAACTGGACCTCGAAACCACAAAAGGACTTCCATGGACTGGCGGCGGCGGGCATACTCCTGCTGCTGGTAGTATTGCTTTCGATGAACTCAGTGGCTATCTACCTGCGGCAGCGCCTGCACAAGAGGTTTTGATTCGTGTTGCATAGAGGGGAAATGAATTGAGTAACATTCGAGTTAAGCCAGCGGCAAAGCGATCAGACACCAGCACGGAGGCAAAGCCCGATAGTGAGGCTGGTCCAATGGGACCGGCTGGTTCTGGTGGTTCGATGTCCGACACACTGGGTCGTGCCGATTCTGGCCCTGTTGCGGCACCCCAGCAAGCCACGCCAGAACACGAGGCCGATCACGTCGTCGAGGTACGGAGGCTCAGTCTGTGGTATGGGGAGGTCCAGGCATTGACAGATGTCTCTATGGGCTTTCCCCGGAACAAGGTCACGGCGCTCATCGGTCCCTCGGGTTGTGGCAAGAGTAGCCTGCTACGCACCATTAATCGGATGAACGAGCTTATACCGGGGGTTCGAACCGAAGGCGAGGTTCTGCTCAATGACGTGGATGTTTACGGCAAGAACGTGGACTCAGTGGAAGTTCGCCGCCGAGTCGGTATGGTGTTCCAGAAGCCGAATCCGTTCCCTCGCTCTATTCGCGAGAACATCCTGTACGGCGCGAAGATAAATGGCTATCGGGGGGACTACGACGAGCTTATCGAGCGCTCGCTGAAACAGGCCGCCATCTGGGATGAGGTGAAGAGCAACCTGAAGCGAAGCGGCCTTGCTTTGTCTGGTGGGCAGCAACAGCGCTTGTGCATCGCTCGCGCGGTCGCCATCTCGCCGGAGGTACTGCTGATGGACGAGCCGGCATCCGCCCTCGATCCGATCTCGACGGTCAAGATTGAGGATCTCATGCGCGAGCTCGTGACTAACTACACCATCATTGTGGTCACCCACAACTTGCAGCAGGCCGCGCGCGTTTCCGACTATACGGGCTTCATGCTCTCGGATGAGGAGACCAAAGGCCAGCTTGTGGAGTTCGGTGCGACCAACGACATCTTCACTGCGCCGAAGGACAAGCGTACGGAGGATTATATTACGGGCCGGTTCGGCTAGGGCTTATTGTCGGTTGCGACGCGCAGTGAAAGGGACAGGGAAATGCCACGAGAGATGTTCGTGCGAGAGGTGCGCGAATTGCAGGACGAGATGCTCGCGCTGGGCAGCATGGCCGAGAAGGCTATTGCGCGTGCGGTCGAGGCGCTCACGACTCGCCATGTCATGACGGCCCGGCAGGTCATCGGGGACGACGACCTGCTCGATGAGAAGCGCACCCAGATCGAGCGGCAGGCGCTGCTTTTGATCGCCACACAACAGCCGGTGGCGAGCGACCTGCGCACCATTGCGGCCGTCATGACTGTGGCCACGGAGTTGGAGCGCATCGGCGACTACGCAGAGGGCATCGCGAAGATCTGCATCGACATCGCGGGAGAGCCAGCACTTCCGCCGATCACGATTATTCCGCGGATGGCAGACCGAGCGCGCGACATGCTTGATCGCAGCCTTGAGGCCTTTATCGGGCGTGACGTGGAAGCCGCCAAGCGAATCTGGAACGAAGACGATCATATAGACGCGCTGTACGACCAGGTGTACCACGAGCTGCTGGCCTTCATGATCTCGGATCCGGCCACGATTAACCGCGCGACGCGCCTGTTGTGGGCGAGCCATAACCTGGAGCGGATAGCGGACCGTGTGACGAACATCTGCGAGAGCACGGTGTTCATGGTGCTGGGTCAGATTGACGTGATAAAGACACCTGAGTTGGCGCGCTAAGATTTATCAGTCAGAGATCAGGGCCGCAGACTCTTCGCTTCGGCTTCGAATGACACGCGGCCACGTTTCGGGGGGATCGCACATTATTCGCGATCCAGCATAGGCACGGCATGCCGAGTGGGTACCTACAATCGAGAATGGGCGTTTGCTCCGAGTTTTCTTAGTCCATTGTGCAACACTACCGGTAGTTTGTTGAGTCGGGTTTAGTGGTGTGTCGGGTGGTGGCTGATGCCGTGGATACCGACGTAATTGCTCACCGGTAACACCCGCCAGATGTCATTCTTCCAAAGGCAACAGACTACCGCTACAGCGGTGAGCAAGAAGATTGAACCTCCGGAATGGCAGGGGGCGGGCTGCGGCCCGCGGGCAGGCACAGAGACCTGCCCCTACCCGGCTCAACGGTGGTGCCCACCGTTGTAACCCCGGCTGAATGGTGGTGCATCTAACATTCCGAGTCTTCGAGGAATCCGTGATTACGATTACGGATCCCTCATTCCGTTCAGGATGACTTCCAGTAGGGTTCAAGCGGATTGCGTAACAAGCCCTGTCAAGCCAACTG
>JACDAU010000230.1 GCA_013695265.1 Chloroflexia bacterium | reverse complement strand
CAAAAAGATGCACAGCGCGTCGCATGTCCGCTCTCCCGCGCGGATTGCCTGGCGATCCAGCAGGAGCGCGCCCGTGACGGCTGGTTCGAACGCGAGATGCACCGAGTTGATGGGACGACCGCGGTCGCCGCACAAGAGCAGGCAAACGCGGTCACGGCCCTGGTGGAGGCGCAGTCTGCGGTTCGGACCGTCGCCAAGGTGCAGGGCGCCCGGGTGGCGTTGATGAGTGAGGAGCAGCGGCTGGCGGACTTGCGATCCCGCCACATGGAGCTTCACACGGAACTGCAGGACCAGATGCGCCTGGCTTCCCGATACAAGGGGTTGCAGGAAGAGTATCGCGTGCTCAAGCAGGAGTTTGACCTTGCGGACGCCGCGCGGAGGGATGTCGGCCGCCTGTCCGACCTGGAAGCGGCTTTGCGGCGGCAGACCGAGACCAATACGGAGCGCGCAAAGGCGATAACCCGGCGGCAAGAGGAGATTGCCCAGCGCCGCGGGCAGGTAAAGGAACTGGCTGAAATGCAGCTCAGGCTTCGGGAGATCGCCGCTGCCCCTGTGGAATACGCCTCTGCGCTCGCGCTCGCGAACACCCTTTCTGCGTTAGCAGCCCGGCAGGACGCGCTCACCGCCGTTCGCAAAGAGACGGAGCACTCGGCAGACACGCTGGTGCGGGAACTCAAGCCGCTCGAAGGGGTGGATGTGCAGCGGCAGGAGGCGGAGCAAACGCTCGAAGAGCACCGGCCGGCGTACGATGCGTACCTCGGAAACATCCAGCTCTCGGAGGAATTGCCCACCCGGCAGGTTCAGCAAAAGCAGATCGAGGCAGAACTGAGCCGGCAGCGTACCGAGCTGGAGCGGCAGGACGAGGTGCTCACCCGCGCGCAGAAACAGTGGGATGAGACGGCGCTCCGCGACGCGCGAGTCCGGGCGGAGACGTTGAGCGGGGAGATCGGCTCACTGGCACGGGCGATTGAGCACGAGACCGCTCGGCTGAACGAACGGCGCGCCGATCTCGCGGAGGCCGAGCGGCAGGACGGCCTCCGGCAGGCGGCGCTCCGTGAAGCCAAGCGCCTCGTGCGGCAGCGCGAGGTACTGGCGAACACCCGGGCCACGATCAGGGCAGCACAGGGGCCCGTGACCGAGGCGCTGTTGTACGGCGTGTCTCAGGAGGCTCGCAGCATTTTCTCGGAGATCATCGAGGATGGCGCCGCGCGGCTCTCGTGGACGCCGGACTATGAGGTGCAACTGGAGCGCGGCTCGGAGCGGCTCGTCTTTCAACAGATGTCTGGCGGGGAACAGATGAGCGCGGCGCTCGCGGTTCGGCTCGCGCTGCTCAAGACACTGTCCGACATCGACCTGGCCTTCCTCGACGAGCCGACGCAGAACATGGATGAGACCCGGCGGACCAACCTGGCGGCGCAGGTACGCGATGTCAAGGGGTTCGATCAATTGTTTGTGATCTCCCACGACGATACGTTCGAGCGGCAGGTGAACCACGCGATCGTCGTACGCAAACACAACGGCGAGAGCCACGTTGAGTACCCAGCAGACGGGCACCAGGAAGGCTAGAACACTGTGCTGCACACGGGCCGCGCCGCACAGGCGCTGGAGGATAACCTGCACCGATTCACCGGATACGACCGGGCGCTGAGCGACGACCTCACGGCGTACCGCGCGGCGTTGTGCGGCCTTGCACCGATGAGCGCCCACGAGATCTGCTCTCGTCTCCCTGGCGGTCCCTCCGGCGCGCGGCCCACTGAGGAGTGGGAGGTCCACCGAGCGCCCGTGCTCGCGTTCGGCGTGGCGATGCGGAATCACGAGGAGGCCAGAGCCTGGGCGGCGGAGACCCTGTTCGACCGGATCACCTTCGCGTCGGACGGCAGCCAGATACAGCCGATGCCCGACATCTCCGTGCCCGTAGCTGCGGTGCAGGTCGGGTGGTTCGAGAACCCGCACAATCCGAAGGTTCCGTACGTCAAGGATGTGCGCGTGGAGGTGCTGCCGCCGGATCAGGTGTTCGTGGCTCGCGGTGGGGTCTCGGTGTTCTCCGATCAGGCGGTGAGCCTTCGGCGGTTCGCGCTGGAAGTGGACGTGCTCTGCGAATGGATGCACGATCATGCGGGGGTGCGGCCCGCGCCGGTGGCCTTCTTCGATGGGTCGCTCGTCGTTTCCTTTGCGGAGCGGCTGGAACCTGAGACGCGTGACTTCTACATCGCCCAGGCGGTGCGGCTCTTGCGGACCTCCGAGGAGACGCGCGTGCCCCTGGTAGGGTATGTGGACAACAGCCGCGCGCGGGACCTCACCACGATGCTGGGTCACCTGATCCCCGCGCTTGATCGGGGGGAGAACGTCACGGACGCAGGCATCCTGCGCGGGCTGATGCGCTGGGGCGACCGCACCCCGGCGTGGACGTGTGCCCGTGAGGGGGTGCTCGCGGCGTATCGCGTAGGTGATTCCGACGAAGAGACCTTCCTAGGCGATCGCGTCTGCTTCGTTTACCTCAAGACGGCGGAGCCACAGGTGCCCGCCCGACTGGACCTGCCGCGCTGGGTTGTGGAGGAGGGGCTGGCCGAGGACGTGGTGCAGGTGGTGCGCGCGGAGTGTGTCGTGGGCAACGGCTACCCCTATGCCATCGAAACGGCCGACGCCGTGGCGGTTATCACCGCCGAGGACCGGCGCCGCTTCTACGGCCTCTTCGAGCAGTTCGCGGAGCGCAATGGCATTCGGCTCACGGTGGCGAGTAAGATACAAAGCAAGGACAGGCGGCGGTGAGGCCATGGATGGAGCGGACCCGTTGCAGTCGGTCCGGTGTCCCTGTACGTCTTGCCACGTGGCGAGGGTAGGCGTTTGCGTAACAGATTTTCGCAGGCGCAGGATGATATGGAACACCGGTTCGCCGGTGTGGCCCTGGCACGGGCCGAGGGCATTGGGGAAACTGCATCCAACGTGCGCCATGTCATTCTGAGCCGCAGCGAAGAATCCGTGTCCTGTCGGGCCAGGAGAGCGAAACGATGCCACAAAGGTTGTACTGCGTGTACGCCATGACGAACGTGGCTCGGACGACTCGTGTACTTCGAACAGACTCTCGATGTGCTGACCGCGATCGCCAGGGAGAAACGAATCAAGGGGTGGACAAGGGTGCGTAAGGTTGCGCTGATCGAGACGGTTAACCCCGAATGGACGGACTTGAGCGCGGAGTGGTACACGGTCACGGATTCTTCGCTTCGTTCAGAATGACATGATCCAGAGCGTACTGCTTTGGCATGAACGTGATAGCAGGCCGCAACGGTGAAAACTGGAGGACTGACATGAGCACACGAAGCAAAGGCCCACGGGGGTTCTCGGAGGAGACGGTGCGGGGGAAGACGGGGAAAAGCTCCGAGGAATGGTACGCGCTGCTGGACGCGTGGGATGCGCCAGAAAAGGGACATACGGCAACCGCGAAGTATCTGCGCGACGAGCACGATGTTGACTCCTGGTGGGCGCAGTCCGTCACCGTGCGGTACGAGTACACGCGTGGGCTTCGGCAGCCGCCGTCGGAGACGGACGGGTAGGGTGGTGCGCGTATTGACGACGGAGATAGGCAAGATTATCAAGAGCAACTCGCACATCGACTATGTGTGTCAGGTGTACGGCCCGGGGGAGACAGCGCACGCCCCCACGCCCGAGCAGCACGCACTCGGCACGTGGGTGGAGATGCCGGCGGGTTCGAAGCAGGGTTCGGTGGCGGTGGGGCTGGTGTACGACACACAGCTCTACAACCCCGACTACGGCACGTTCGGCCCACGATTGTCGAGCCAGGCGCAACTGGAGGTCTTCTCTCCCGACTACCTGAATGAGACAGCCGTGCTGCTTGGCGTGCTGGTGGTCGGGCAGATGATGGGGGAGCGGCGGGTAGCCAGCGGCTATTGCCCCGTCGCGGCGCCGATCGGAGCGGAAGTGTCCCGCATGGCGCCGGAACGGGTGCGGGCGTTTCACGAGAACGGCTCGCAACTGGACCTCGGGTATTACAGCCTCCTGCTCTCCATCCCGGACCCGATCATGCCACCGCTGCTGCTCGGTGTGCTTGATGGTCTGGAGTCGTTGATTCCGGCACAGGAGCGCACCATTAGCGCGCTGCGCACCAGCCTCTCGTGGCGAACGCGCGTGGAGCTCGCACGGTGACCAGGGATGTCGCGCTGCGGCTGGCGCACGCCCAGCCGGTACATCCGTACTTGCGCGAGCGTTGCAACCGGTGCAGCACAAAAGGAGGCCACAGATGAGGAATGCTGAGCCGATTGGGGTGGCGAAAGGGCCAGGTGAGACACCGCACGAGTACACGATGATCAGCGCGGACTGCGAGCAGCAGTTGAAAAGCGGGGAGTTCGTGTACTACAAAGTCTCCGCTGATGGCGAGGAACGGCGAATCCTGGGCCGTATCACGAGCAGGGAACCCGTGAAGCTCTTCCCCGACTCCTTCCTCGCTGACCCAGGGGTCTCGCCCGACGAGCTGGCGCGCGCGGTCGGGTACACCCAGCCGGAGCGGGAGCTATTCGAGTTGACTGTGACGCTGCTGGGCTACTACGACGAGACCTTCGGTGCGTTCATCAACCCGCGCATCTCGCCGAGTTGTGGGTGGTCCATCTACCTCGCGGAGGACGACCTGCTGCGCGACACCCTTGCGAAGCGCCGGCCTGCGCAGCCGGGGAGCGCGAGCATCGGGTCGCTTTTGAGCCGCCCGGACGGGGCGGTGCCGGTTGTGCTTGATGTGCGAGAGTTCACGAGCACGCATCTCGCCATCATCGCGAGCACTGGCTCGGGCAAGAGCTACCTCGCGGGTGTGCTTGTCGAGGAGCTGATGAGTCCCGCGAACAAGGCGTGCGTGCTGATCGTTGATCCGCATGGGGAGTACTCGACGCTGACGGAACTGGCGAACACGGAGGAGTTGATCGACCGCAAAAGCGCCGGTGGGTACCGCCCGCGCGTGCGTGTGTTCACCCCGCGCGACATCAAGGTCAAGCTTTCCACTCTGGAGTTCTCTGACCTGCGCTACCTGCTGCCCAACCTCTCGGAGCGTATGGAGGAGTTGCTAAAAAAGGCGTTCGACCGCGTGCATGACAACAAGATCAACCTCGCCTGGTCGCTGGACGAGCTGGAGTTGGAGATTGGTCGCATTGTCGAGCGGGGAATGCAGAACGAGACGGCGCAGGTGGATTATTCTGGCAGCGCGAGCGGGTTGTACTGGCGGCTGCGCTCCGTGCTCGGCAGGGCGCCGTTCACCGCCTCGGAACACCTGGATCTGCGCGAGTTACTCGCACCCGGGCAGTGTACTGTGTTGCAGCTCGACGACGTGGACGAGAAGCAGCAGCAGGTAATCATCGCGACGCTTTTGCGGCGAGCGTATCGCGCCCGGCAGCGCACTGTCCGGGCCGAGACCGGGCCGGGCGACGAGGAGTATCTGCCGTATCCCGCGTTCACGCTGCTGGAGGAGGCGCACCACTTCGCGCCCGCCGGCGGTGACGCGGTCAGTACCGGCATCCTCAAGCAGGTGCTCGCAGAGGGACGCAAGTTCGGGCTCGGGGTGGGACTCATCAGTCAGCGGCCCGGCAAGCTCGACGCGGACGTGCTGTCGCAGTGCATGACGCAGTTCATCATGAAGGTGGTGAACCCGATCGACCAGACCACCATCGCATCCGCGGTGGAGAGCGCGAGCCGCGACATCCTGGGTGAGCTGCCCGCCCTGAGCAAGGGACAGGTGATCGTCACCGGCAACTCGATGAACGCGCCGGTGCTGTGCCGGGTACGCCAGCGCCTGACGACGCACGGCGGTGTGAGTCAGGACGCGCCCGCAGAGTGGAACCGGTGGTTCGAGGGCGACCGCATCCGC
>JACDAU010000217.1 GCA_013695265.1 Chloroflexia bacterium | reverse complement strand
GACATCATCCGCGATGCCATCCGCGATTACTTGGCTCAACCTCGCTACCGCCTCAGCCCAACTGCGTAAGTCCTAATAGTATTAAGGGATCACCGGAACGGGCCGCGTGGCGTTGGCGGGGCACGGCATGCCGCGCCCCGCGCCGCAACCGGTGGGATGCGTTCCCTATGTCGTGAGCACTTTTCCCGGCTCAGGGGCGGCGTCCGCCGGCGTCGGCTGGCGCAAGTCCACCTCGCGTCCGGACTCCGCAGAGCGGTAGATCGCGTCGAGTACCCGCAAGACATCAAGACCGTGCGTAATCGTTGAGCCCGGCTGCCGGTTCTCGCGCACGCTGTCCACGAAGTCGGCGATCTCTCCTCGGAACGACTCGTACAACATGAAGCCCGGCTGCCGCGCCGCCCAGGTGTTGAACGTGGGGGAGTTCACCATCGTGGTGCGGGAGGCACCCTCGCCCCCGACAGTGGTGATCCGCAGATCATCCGTCCCACCGCCGCGGTCGATCTTCGCGCCGCCCTTCGTGCCGAACAATTGCGAGTAGACCAGGTCGCCCTGCTCGATGTGCGAGAGCCAGCTCGCGTCGAGCACGATCGTCGCGCCGTTGTCGAGCTTCACGAACGCGGTTGCAAGGTCTTCGACGTTCGCGGTCTCTCCTGCGTACTCCCGCATGACATCCGTGAACCGGTGATACACCGAGCCAGAGACGCTGACGGGACGCGGATTTCCCATGAACCACAACGTGAGATCGAGCATATGCACGCCCAGGTCGATGAGCGGCCCGCCGCCAGACCGCTCCTTCTGCGTGAACCAGCCGCGCAGAAAGAAGCTCGAAGCGCCGCGCAGCCAGCCGGCCTTTGCGTAGTAGATGTCGCCCAGTGTGCCCTGCTTGATCTGCTGCTTGAGCACGATGCTGTCGGGCCGGTGCCGGTTGTTGAACGCTATCGAAAAGACCCGATCCGAGGAGGCAACTTTCTCCGCGATCCGCTCTCCTTCTTCGAGGGTGTGTGCGAGCGGCTTCTCCAGCAGGACGTGCTTGCCCGCATCAAGAGCATCCGTGGCCATCTGGCCGTGGAGGAAGTTTGGCGTGCAGATGCTTACCGCGTCAATCTCCGGGCTGGCGAGCAACTCGTGGTAGTCGCCGTAGATCTTTGCGCCGTCCACGTTGTACTCCGCCCGGACGTTCTCGGCCGCCTCGGTGTTCACGTCGGAGAGCGCGACGATTTGCGCGTGGTCGTGTTTCTGGTATCCCTCGATGTGTCTCTGCCCCGGCCAGCCAACGCCGATGATCCCGATGCGAAGCGTGTCCATTTCCCGCCCTTCCGCTCTGATTCATGTCCTGTCGATGCGGCAAACGGTTGCAGGATACATACCGCGATGGCGGCCGCACGGGTGTAACCGTCAGGCGGGAATCGCTATCTCGGCGAGCACCGGATAGTGATCGCTCGGGAAGATCGGCGGCTCGGCGTCGCGGAGGACAACACACGAGCGCACCCCGGCGGTGTTGCCCGCCCTGTTGTCCCGATGCAGTATCCAGTCGATGCGCCCCTCTTCGTTCGGGTACCGCGGCTCGAACGCGTCGCCCTCGAAGCCGTGGAAGGTGTTTTCCGGGGCGTTGCCGGCGGCGAGGTGGGTGTCCGTGAATCCCGCCTGCATGAAGGTCCGATATGCTTCGGAGCCGGGGTTGCAATTGAAGTCCGCCGTGACGATGACGGGGCCGTGGTCTCCCGCTATCTCCCGCAAGTGCGCCGCGATGAGCTTGCTCCCCTCCACACGGGCCCGCTCGCTGACATGGTCGAGGTGGGTGTTCAGATGGAGCAGCTCCGCGCTGGAGTCCGCGAGCCGAAAGCGCGCCCAGTTCGCCGCCCGGATGCAACGGGTGTCCCACGAGCCGGACCATGTGTGCGGCGTCTCGCTCAGCCAGAAGCCGCCCTGGTCGAGCAGCTCCAGCCTGGCTGGATTCCAGTAGATCGCGTTGTGCTGGTGCGGCGGCTCGTTCTCTGCCTTTGGTCCCAGCACGCTGCGATACCCCCCAAGCTCCCGGCCGTAGGTCTCGTGGTTGACCGCGTGCGTCTCCTGGAAGCCGATCAGGTCCGGCGCATACCGCTGGATCGTGCGCACGTTCAGGTCGCTCCGGCGCTCCCAGATGTTCTCCCCGTCGTCGTGGGTCGCGCCTCGTATATTGAACGTGAGCACGCGGATCGTCGTCATAAAGCCTCCTTTGTTACCGATAATATCCCGTCGTTTGGAGCCCTGCACGAGGCGGGCCAGAGTTTGCGATAATGTGCTCGCCCGACCGTGGATCCGGCCACCCTGTTCGGCTCGGCGTGCGAGGGCGCCGCAAGATGGTCCGGGAGGGTATTGTCGTTGGCACAGCACAAAACACCGCTACGGTTCACCAGGGAAGAAGAAACACAGCCGGACGGCCGCTATGTCGTCTACTATTCATTTGCCGCGAACGCAGCCGCAAGCGCGACGCAGAACGAGCCGCTTCGCGCAGAAACAACGGAGCGCAGTGAGGAGGCCGGGGATGTCTGAGCTTCGGTGGCATCCGGTGTTGCGCGAGTGGGTGATCACGGCAACACAGCGGCAGGACCGCACCTTCTTGCCGCCGCGCGATTACTGTCCGCTCTGTCCAACCCGGCCCGGCGGGTTCGCGACGGAGATCGCGCGCTCGAGCTATGAGATCGCGGTGTTCGAGAACCGCTTCCCCTCCCTGCGGCGGGAGCCGCCAGAGCCAGCAGTTGCGCCG
>JACDAU010000213.1 GCA_013695265.1 Chloroflexia bacterium | reverse complement strand
TCCAGATAGTCTCGGAGTTGGCGGCTGAAGTTCGGTCGCCGAAGCTTGCGCAGCGCCTTCGCCTCGATCTGGCGAATACGCTCGCGTGTCACGCCGAACGCGCGCCCGACCTCCTCCAGAGTGCGCTGTTGGCCTGCATCGAGTCCGAGGCGGAACCGCATCACGTCCCGGTCGTCCTCCGCGATGTCGTGCAGAATCGAAGCGAGCCGGTCCTTTGATCGGACATCATAATCGAGCGCCTCGTCAAGCCGCAGATGGTGGCGTGTACGCAGCTCCTCGACCGTCAACGGACGCTCCGCGCCGAAGCCAAACCGGTCGCTCATCAACTGACGATCACGCTCCGAGAGGCCGATCATCGCGATCTGGGCAACTTCACGCTCCGCGCGCACCACCCGTTCTAGCGAGACATCGAGGATTCTCGCGACCTCGCCCACGGGGTGCGGTTCCGTGTCCAGCCCGAAACGCAACCGCAGGACGTCGCGCTCTCGCTCAGATAACGTACCAAGCACTCGATCGATCTGGTCGCGCAGGGAACCCTGCGATGCGGCCTCCGCCGGCGCGGCCGCCTTGAAGTCCGGAATGAAATCTCCCAAGGGGCTGTCGTCCTCCTCGCCCACCGGCGTCTCCAGTGAGACCGGCTCCTGAGCAATCTTCAATACCTCGCGGACTCGCTCCGCGGTCCACGGGAGGCCCAGCTCTGCCGCGATCTCGTCGTGGTTCGGCTCTCGCTGGAGCTCCTGCAGGAGACGGCGGGTGGTCTGGCTCACCCGATTGATCGCCTCGCCCATGTGGACAGGAATACGGATCGTGCGACTCTGGTCCGCTATCGCGCGCGTGATCGCCTGGCGAATCCACCACGTGGCATACGTCGAGAACTTGTAGCCTTTCTGGTGGCGGAACTTCTCCACTGCACGGATGAGGCCGATGTTGCCTTCCTGTACGAGGTCCAGCAGCGATATACCGCGCCCCGTGTACTTCTTGGCGATAGAGACAACGAGCCGCAGGTTTGCCTCAATGAGGTGCCATCGCGCCTGAGCGCCATCGTGCGACCACCGCCGTACCTGGCGGCCGATCTGTTCCTCGTGCTCAGCGAAGTAGAGTTGTACGCTCTCGGCGTCGGGCCACTGCCCTGCCGCCTGGCATTGCGCGGCGAGGTCCGGCGGCAGCAGGTCGACGAGCAATTCCAGCTCGATCGTCGCGGAGTCAAGCTGCGAGCCGGTCGGTCGGTCTTCCGCTTCTTCTTCCTCTGCCTCAACCTTGAGGGTCTGCGACTGCACCGCACACCGAATGAGTTCGAGCCGCTCCGTGGGTTGCTCGTCCTCGGGGTACGCTTGCTGAAAGAGCGCGTCGATCATCGCCATCGTGGTCGCGAAGCCTTGAAGCAACTCACGGCCGAGGAGAAACATCGGCGGGTCTTGCCCCACCTCGGACTCCAGACGACGCATCAGGGTATCCAGATATCCCCCGCGCTCCAGTGCCTTCGCGAGCCGCGTCTCCTCCGCGCCCTTGAGGAGCTCGACCTTGCCGATCTCCCGCAAGTACATGCGGACGGGATCATCCATCGTGGCGCCACTAAGGTCGGCATCAAGCACAGCGGTATCGTCGGCCACGGGGTTCCGCCACTCGGCGCCGGGCCTGATCGCGCTCGACAGCTTTTCGCGTGACTTGACTGTTGGTGTTTCGAAGCTCAAATCGGTGTACTCCCCTCCGTCAGGTCTGGAGAGAGCGCTCCGGCGGCTGGCCGGTTCCAAGCTATCCGAACTGCTCGCTGGTCGCTGCGTGGTTGGTACCGTGCTTGAGATCATTCCCTGCCCCTTTTTGCCTGGGGCTGTGACTGGGTTCCACCAGTTGCGGAGTGTATCCGAGTCTGGAGAGACTTGTCAACAGCCATTTCGTGGGTCTGAAGTGCGAAGCCACCACATGGCATCAGCTTCGAGTGTCCTTAAAATACGTGCTCATTGGTGGGTCAAATGCACGAACCTCACCGGCCAGAGACGGCATCGATTCGAGCAGCGCCCGTACGCCCGCTTGATCTCCCATCTCCGTAGCTTCCTTCAGTAATACGGAGTGTTGCGCGATCAGATCCCTGAGTCTTCGGCGCCGAATCAACGCAATGCGGCGACGCAGTTCCTCTGGCTGTTCATTAGATAGCAGTTCTGGTTGGGTATCAACAAGACCCAAAAGTACTAACCCGTGCTGTCTGAGTGGATCCTGAAGTGATTCGATCAACGCCTCGCCCGTCAGGTCTTCCGGCCCAAGCCCTTTCATTCGCTCATATATCTCCTTGTTCTGTGACTTCTCCAGGTCCTCCATCAGGTCCGACGGCGCTTCGGCTACCAGGCGCGGATACCGCAGCAGGAGAGCCAGAACCATGTCCTCGACGGCGACCTGCTGCAAGGTGCTGAAGCTCGAAGTTTCCTTGCGGCGGGTTCTCGTGGCTTGTCTGCTGCGCGCCACCTCGTTCTGCACGTCCTGCTCACCGACCCCGACGAGCTGGGCAAGCCGGGACTCGTAGTGCGCTTTCTCGATCGCGTTCCCTATATCTGAAACAATCGGCGCGAGCTCCGTGAGTGCGTGGTAGCGTCCCTCCGGGGTACTGAGGTCCGCCTTCGCGCGCACGGCGTCGAAGAAGTGGTCAACCACCGTGCGCGCGTTCGCGATCAACTCGCGCCAAGCTTCGGGATCGTGCCGGATCAAGGAGTCGGGATCTTCGCCTCGGGGCAGGCGCGCGATGCGAACGTTGAGGTCCAGATCGCGTTGAGACCCCACGATGCGGCCCCGCGACCGGAACGGGATGTAGCGCTGACGAACGGTATCGCGGAGGACCTCCCACCCGCGCAGCGCGGCGGTGTCACCTGCCGCGTCGGCATCCAGGGCCAGGCACACGTTACGGGTGAGCTTCGACAACATACGAACGTGTGCGGGCGTGATGGCTGTGCCCAGGGTCGCGACCACGTTGCCGAACCCACTCGCATGCGCGACGATCGCGTCGACATAGCCTTCAACGACGACGGCTCGGGTCTCCGTCTTGATAGGACCGAGCGCGAGGTCCATACCGTACAGATGCGCACCCTTCGTGAAGATCGGCGATTCCGGGCTATTCAGGTACTTCGGGGTGGCGTCCCCCATCGCCCGTCCGCCGAATGCAACGACTTGCCCATCGCGATCGCGGATGGGGAACACGATGCGCTCCCGGAAGCGGTCGTACTGTCCGCCTCCCGTGCGCTCGACGGCCAGGCCGGCGGCGAGGATCTCCTCGAGTCGATAGTTCCGGCCCTGCAGGAACTTCAGGGTCGCATCCCAGGAGTTTGGCGCGTACCCAAGCGTCCATGTTCCCCAGGCCGCGCGCTCAATGCCCCGGCCCTCCAGGTACGCTCGCGCCGAGGCTCCATCTGCTGAGGTTAGCAGCAAGTGGTTATAGTACCTGGCGGCCAACTTGTTGACCTCTAGGAGTCGCCGATGGGCAGATTCTTCCTCCGGCGCTGGGGGTTTGGGC
>JACDAU010000202.1 GCA_013695265.1 Chloroflexia bacterium | reverse complement strand
CGCCGCACTTGTCGCAGACGATGCCCTTGAAGCGGACGCGCTTGTACTTGCCGCAGTAGCACTCCCAGTCCTTTTGTGGACCGAAGATGCGCTCACAGAACAAACCATCGCGCTCTGGCCGGAGGGTCCGGTAGTTGATTGTTTCCGGCTTCGTGACCTCCCCAAAGCTCCACTCGCGGATATCCTCGGGCGAGGCGAGCCTGATCTTGATAGCGTTGAAATCGTTAACTTCCAGCATATATATCTCCAATGAGCGATCTACCCTCAACAGCCAGCTTTCAGCAGGTCATACCCACTGATCGCTGACCGTCGAAGGTTGTTGGCTGCTCGCTATCCGTCTGTCCGCTCGGGATGGGAAAGGTCGATGTCCAGGTCCGGGATAAAGTCGCCCTGGCCGTCGCCGACCATCGAGACGGGCGCCTGCTCCTCGTTCAGCACCTCGACGGAGAGGCCGAGGCTCTGTAGCTCCTTCATCAGCACCTTGAACGACTCCGGCACGCCAGCGCCGAGGATCGGCTCGCCCTTGACGATGGCTTCGTACGTCTTCACACGACCGACCACGTCGTCCGACTTCACGGTCAGCATCTCCTGGAGTGTGTGCGCCGCGCCATAGGCCTCCAGCGCCCACACTTCCATCTCGCCGAATCGCTGCCCGCCGAACTGCGCCTTGCCTCCCAGTGGCTGCTGGGTAACGAGGCTGTACGGTCCCGTCGACCGCGCGTGAATCTTGTCCTCCACGAGGTGTGCGAGTTTCATGATGTACGTGATACCCACGGTCACCGGCTGATCGAACTTCTCGCCCGTGCGACCATCGTACAGGTCCACCTTGCCGTCGCGCGGCAGCCCCGCCCGCTCCAGCTCGTCATGAATTGTCGCTTCAGTCGCGCCGTCGAACACGGGCGTGGCGACCTTGAATCCCATCTCCGCCGCCGCCCACCCGAGGTGGGTTTCGAGGATCTGGCCGAGATTCATTCGTGATGGCACACCGATCGGGTTCAGAATCACATCGACTGGCCGACCATCGGGCAGGTACGGCATGTCCTCCGTCGGCATAATCCGGGAGATCACACCCTTGTTCCCGTGGCGGCCCGCCACCTTGTCGCCCTCGCTGATCTTGCGCTTCTGGGCGATGGAGACGCGCACCATCTGGTTCACGCCCGCCGGCAACTCGTCGTTCTCCGCCCGCGTGAACACCTTTACGTCAATGACCTGCCCACGTACGCCGTTCGGCACCCGCAGGCTCGTGTCCCGCACCTCGCGGGCCTTCTCCGCAAAGATCGCCCGGAGCAGCCGCTCCTCCGCCGTCAGCTCCGTCTCGCCCTTTGGCGTGATCTTGCCGACGAGAATATCGTTTGGCTTCACTTCCGCTCCGACGTAAACGATGCCTCGCTCGTCGAGGTTCTGCAGGCTCTCATCGCCGACGTTGGGGATGTCGCGCGTGATCTCTTCCGGGCCGAGCTTGGTATCGCGCGACTCCGTCTCGTGCTTCTCGATATGGATTGAGGTGAAGACGTCGTTCTTCACGAGGCGTTCGCTCATGATCACCGCATCCTCGAAGTTACCGCCCTCGAAAGGCATGAACGCAACGAGCACGTTCTGCCCAAGCGCGACCTCGCCCTTGTCGGTGCTCGCGCTGTCCGCGACGACTTGTCCCGCACTGACGCGCTCACCACGCGAGACGATCGGGCGCTGGTTCAGGAATGTGTCCTGGTTCGAGCGCACGAACTTCTCCAGCTTGTACGTCTGCGTCTCGTCGTTGTCATTGTCGATAATGATCGCCGTCGCCGTCGCCGTGCGCACCACACCGTCACCGGTCGAGACGATCACCTGTCCGCTATCGCGGGCGATCTGCAACTCCACGCCCGTTCCCACGCGTGGGGAGTCTGGCACGAGGAGTGGCACGGCCTGCCGCTGCATGTTCGCGCCCATCAGCGCCCGGTTCGCGTCGTCGTGCTCCAGGAACGGGATCAGCGCGGTAGCGATGCTCACCACCTGCTTCGGCGACGCGTCGATGTACTGCACGTTTTCCGGCGTTACGAGCACGAAACGGCCACCGCCAGCGCGCGCCTCGACGCGATCTTCCAGGAAATGTCCGGCCCCGTCGAGAGGGGAGTTCGCCTGCGCGACGGTAAAGTGATCTTCGCGATCCGCGGAGAGGTACTCGATGGTCGGCAGAACACGAGACCGGACATCCACCTGCCTGACGCCCATGGTGATGATCTGTTCGGCCACCGCCGGCGTAATCTTAGTGCCTGACGGGATCGGCGCAGCGCCATTGCCACTCTCCACGGCAGCGCGCAACTCGTAGCCCACGAGGTCTTCGGCATTCTTTGCGGTGACCTTTTGCACGACTGGGCGGTACGGCGTCTCGATGAAGCCGTACGCGTTTATCCGCGCGTAAGTCGCGAGCTGACCAATCAGGCCGATGTTCGGGCCTTCCGGCGTCTCGATGGGACAGATGCGGCCGTAGTGCGAGTGGTGCACATCGCGCACATCGAAGCCCGCCCGGTCGCGGCTCAGGCCACCAGGGCCGAGCGCGGAGAGGCGCCGCTTGTGGTTAACCTCGGCGAGGGCGTTTACCTGGTCCATGAACTGCGAGAGCTGGCTGCCACCGAAGAACTCGCGCATCGCGGCCACCACGGGCCGAATGTTGATCAGGGCGTTCGGCGTTGCGGAGTCGGCGTCCTGGATGGACATCCGCTCCTTCATCACTCGCTCCATTCGCAGCATGCCCACGCGGAACTGGTTCTGAATCAGTTCGCCGACCGCGCGCACCCGGCGATTGCCGAGGTGGTCAATGTCGTCACTGATCTCCATACCAGCACTGTTGTTGAGCCGAATCATGTTGCCGACGATGTTCAGGATGTCCTGACCCGTCACGGTGCGCAGGTTCTCGCGCTGCACCCGCTCGTCCACAGGGAACTTGTACAGTTCCCACTTGGTCGTCAGCTTGTACCGCCCCACGCGGGCGAGGTCGTATCGCCGCGAGTCGAAGAGCAGCGAATTCAGCAGGTTGCGAGCATTGTCCTGCGTGGGCGGATCGCCCGGACGCAGCCGCCGATACAACTCGATCAGCGCTTCCTGCGTCGTCTTCGTTGGGTCCTTGTCGATCGTCAATTCGAGGTTTTCGTGTGACGCATTCGCCGTCTGCTGGGCGTACAGGGCGCGCAGCCAATCATCGGAGCCGGGAGTGGTTTCCCCGAGCTCGCCCGTCGCTGGGACCACCTGCACCGCGATACCGGCGATGGCGCGCAGCAGCACCGTCACGGGGATCTTGCGCTTGCGGTCGACCTTGACGTACATAACGTCCTTGTTCGTTGTCTCGAACTCCAGCCACGCACCGCGGTTCGGGATCAGCTTCGCGGTCCACAGGCGGCGACCGCTGGTCTCGTCAAAGGCGTCCTTGAAGTAAACGCCGGGCGAGCGGACAAGCTGAGACACCACAACGCGCTCAGCGCCGTTGATAACGAAGGTACCCTTCTCGGTCATCAGGGGGAAGTCGCCGAGAAAGATGTCCTGTTCCTTGATCTCGCCGGTCTCTTTTATGAGCAGCTCCGCTCGCACCCGCAGTGGAGCGGCATAGGTGAGGTCGCGCTCGCGGCATTCCACCTCGGTATAGCGCGGCTTGCCGAAGAAATACTCACCGAAGCGCAGGTCCATGATGCGTCCGGTGAAGTCGCTTACGGGGTTGATCTCGTCAAAAAGCTCTTGCAGTCCCTCGCGAAGGAACCAGTCGAATGAGTCGATTTGCACCTGTATAAGGTTGGGCATCTCCAGACTGGTTGGAATCTTTGCATACGAGCGGCGCCGACCCTGCGCACCGTCAAGAGGCGCAGTCTCGATGCCCGGTCGGACTTGCGAGGCAATCGTCATATGTACTTTTCTCCTCGGGAACAAGTGGGAAGACAGAAGCCGCTGGGAAAAGTCGATGGGCATCCTCCTGAAAGCCCATCAGCGACAGCGCGGCCTTGTATAGTAACAAGGTCCACACGCCTATGTCAAGGTCACATGGGTGTCTGGGGTCCGCCAGTTTTTTGGTAGCGCTCATTCGCTAGCGGGTACGGAATTTTCGGCAGGCATCGTGCCCCCGAAGATAGGAGCACGACATTTATAGCTTGCACTCGGGTGCACTTCCTGCGGCGTCACAAATGCAACAC
>JACDAU010000179.1 GCA_013695265.1 Chloroflexia bacterium | reverse complement strand
GCTAGGGACCAGCACGACCGGCAACTCTCTGCCCACGCGCATCACCTGGTCGGGGAGCGACAACATCACGCCATCCACCCAGGTGAAGTTCCTGCTGCAGGAGCGGGTGAACGGCGGAGCATGGATCAGTGTGGGGACGTGGAGCACGGCACGTGCTGCGACTCGCCTGCTCAAGTCGGGCAGCACATATCAGTACCGGGTGCAGGCCCGTGATCTCGCAGGGAAACTGAGTGCGTGGGCACAACAGCCCGCTGCCTTCAGGGCCACTGCCTACCAGGAGGCGCCACGGACGACCGCTCCGACCCTTGCCTACAGCTCGGGCTGGAGCACCGTCGCGCGGAGTGGGGCGTACGGCGGCTCGGGCCGCACCTCGGCCACGCTCAACTCCACCGCGACCTTCACCTTTACCGGATCCAATGTGGCCGTGGTCATGCCGATGAGGAGTGATCTCGGAACAGTGCGGATCTGCATCGACGGCACGACGAACTGCAACAGCATCGATGTGAGCCCGACGACCGGTCTCCTGGCGCGCAAGATGGTGTTCATCAGGAACGGCCTCAGTCTCTCAACCACGCACAAGGTGGTGGTGAAGGTGACAGCAGGGCGCGCCGACCTGGACGCGCTCGTCGTCCTGCGGTAGCAGGCGAGGGACCGAGATCCCTGCCTGAGAACAAGGGGGGCCTGGAGGCGGTCGAATGGCCGCCTCCTCTCTTGCCTGCGGCGCGAAGCGGAGTCATTGATCCGTTGGATGAGTCGGGACCATTGTACTATCCCAAGGGACCGCGGCGGAGAGTATACTTGGAATGTGTAGAAGAGAGGTAAAGTATTCCCCTCCCAACCCCATCTCCCGCCCGGCAGCGCTCCCCAGGCGCTGCCGGGTTCTTTGTTAACCCGTAACACGAACGCTGGCGACATTCTGCTCGGCCCTGTCATTCCGAGTGTGCGCGGAGTCCGTGATCGGGGTTCCGGATCCCTGGCTGTGCCTCGGGGTGACAGAGAGCCGCGCTCCAGGCGAAACTTGCATCAGTTCTCAGCGTATATCCCGCAACGCCCGGTAGCCGAGTACGTGGATGCCGGCGTTGTGGACGTAGTCGCGAAGTTCCGGGCTGGTGAACGCCTTGTAGTCCGCGACCCGGCTCGGCCAGTCGGGCGCGATGGCACGCAGCTCCGGAGTGTCCTGTGCGGGGTGAATGATAAACAGGGAAAGGCCGGGCGGCAGGCTGTCGAGCACCCGCCGAGCCTGATCCACGCGCTCATCTGGCCGGTCCAGCGGCAACATCGCCACGTTGTCGAACACCGGCAAGCCCACAGCTTCAAGACGCTCCGCGAGTTTCAGACTCATCTGCGGGGCGTCCGGGTTCATCCGCACGAGATCGCGGTTCCGTGCCTTTGCCGGGTCGAGGCGCATCATCAGCAGGGGCAGCCGGCGGGAGAGCGCGAGGTCCACGTAGCCGGGAGCGAACCGAGGATGTACGAGCGTGCCCATGTGCGTATCGATGTGCGTAACGTCTACCCCAGCCGCGAGCGCCTGGTCGAGCTGGGTCACGATCTCCGTCCGCACTGCCCCCTCGTCGGCGTGCTCCCACACAGCCTCGGAAGTGCGCGGCAGATATCCCTCCGCATCGAGCAGCCCGGATGCTGGGTCGCGGGTGGACACCGGACCCCAGCGGTACGCGTCCCACTCGCACGTGAGCGTGAGGTGTACACCCAAGTCCGCCTCGGGATGGGCGCGGCACAGCGCAGCGGTCTGTGGGAACCACGAACACGTGACCATCGTGGCCGCAGAAGAGATCAGCCCGAACTCCAGCAGATCGGTGTACGCCGACAGCGTCGCCTGACACATACCGATGTCGTCGGCGTGCAGGACCACGACGCGATCCTCGGGGCCATAGCCGAGGCGGGACAGGAACGAGTTCATCGGTTTCTCCTCGCGATGAATAAGCGTTCGGACATAGGCGTCGGGCATTATGCGGACACTTGCGGAATAGTAGCGCACACGTCATGCCAAGCGCGCGAGGAATCCGGGGGCTGCAATACAGTTGGTCCGTTGCGACTCAGCACGACAGGCAGGATGGTTCAACGGGCGTGGGTACGGTTGCTCATTGCCACGGGGATCAGGGCAGGCACGAAGACCTGCACCCTGCGGCCAGGTACCACCCTGCGCCGCCCCCTGACACCGAACCGCTAGCACACCTACCGGCCGACGGCGACGCCGTCCACGTCGATGCGGGCGCCGGTCGATGCTGCGTTCTTCTGGCCGAGGACGCGGATCTGAATCGTGTGATAGGCGTTGCGGCTGCCGAGATACTTCCGGTACACAAGTGTCCGCAACTGCGATCGCGAGGAGTACAGATCGACCGTTGCGACGTGCACGCCGTCGATCCACACTTGCGCCTTGCCCTTGTTCGGTCCCTTCGCGGCCAGCCAGGCGACGTTGCGGCCGTGGAACCGGAACGTCATCCGCGCGCCCGAGGCGTCCGCATAGTGCGTGGTCCGTCGATAATGGTCGTACTCGGAGGCCGCCACGGACCGCCATGCTCCCGAGTATCCCAGCACGGCGTCGTCGTATGGCACGGTGGTGTACTTCGGGGTGGTCCAGGCGCCCATGTTCCCCGCGCGGTCGTAGGCGCGCAGCCGTAAGGCGTATGTTCTGCCGGGCGCGAGCGCCACGGGCTGGTTGTTTTCGCCAAACGTCGCCCCGGTGCGCGCGACCCGCAGCCACGGCTTCCAGCCGGCGTCGTATCGCTGTACCTCGTAGCCGGCCACGCCGGACCCTGTATCCGCGCCGCTCCAGGTGACGGGGAACTGGAGGGCGGACGAGAGCAAGGTGCTGTAGCGCGGCGTCGTGAGCGTTGCGGTCGGCGGCGTTGTATCGTCTAGCACCCTCGGGGCAATCGTGACGGTCGTGCCGAAGGCGCCGGCGTACTTGTTCGCCGCCCCTCCGTCGTAGACGAGGCGGAAGCTCTCGGTATACGCGCCAGGAGCGACGTTCCCACTGAGGCGGAACACGAACGTGGCGGTTGCGCCGGGGGATGTTGTGGCCTCGACCATCTGCACGCGCGAGGCGGAGAGCCAGTGGCCCGCGACGTAAAAGGGGCTCTGCCGGTTCAGCGGGGCATCAGTCGCAAGGCGGGTGGCGTTGTGCTGGGCGCTCGCAGCCCTGTGCCACGTGGTGTTACCGTCGTTGCGCAGTTGCACGCGGATGTCACGCGTGGTGCCCTCGTAGTAGCTGGGTCCGGCGTTGTTCAAAGAGACCAGGGACGAAGCGTGCCGGGGCGCCGCGACGCTCAGCGCACGGGTGGTGGACGTGCCCTCTACGCCCACGGGCAGCCCTGGAGAGATCAGCAGACCAGGATCGCGGTACGTGGCGGTGAGGGTCCACGTGCCATACACGCGTGGGAACTGGGCGGCGAGTGCCGGGGTATAAACCTGGATCGTGCGCGATGAGCCCGGCGCGATCGACGTAGCGTTGTTGTCGCCGCCGAGGTCCGCGTTCTGGCCGCCCGGTCCACGGAGTTTCACGTACAGCTCGCGAAGCTGCATCGATTGCGTTCCGTAGTTGTGAACGGTGAAGCTCGCGCGGAACGGCTCCCCCCACGTCGGCGCCGCCGAGCTCACCGCCGCTCCGGCGGAAAGGCGCAGGTTCGCGTCCGTAGTCGCGGAGATGACGATGTTCTCGTAATAGTGGTTGAGCATCCCGTCCCAGGTCATGCCCTGCCGCGCCCAGTACTCGGTGCCCCACTGATACATGATGTCGTTGTTGTAGTTCGCGCCGTCATCCCGCGTGCCCGCCCGGTAGAAGGCCACGTGGATTGCGCCATTGCGCGTCATCCGCTGGTTCCAGGTCTCGTCCACGGCCTTGTCGGTGCTCGCGTAGCTCAAAGTGGGGTCGTATACCTGGTCGCACTGGGAGTCCATCACGTCGGCGCCGAGCGAGGGCCACTTGCCGCCACGGGCCACCTGGTGCCATCCGTAGCCCTTGGCGGCCATCGCGCCGGCACGCAGAGCCTCCTGCGGCCACGAGGCAAACCACTCGTGCGGGAGAACATGCTTCACGTACTGCTTGAAATCTACGTTCACGACCGTGCCCTTCGCGTTCGGGTCGCAGACGTTGCTGCCAGTGACCCATACACGAATGACGCCGGGCGGCGTCGTGACTGAGCCAGTCTCCGTACTGGTATAGGAGGGCGAGAAAGAGCCCGCGGATTGCGTCGTCTCCATAGTCTGCGTCCTGGCCCTGGGCGCGGACTGCCGCCGCGTGACCGGCGTGCGCCCCAGTTCAACCGTAAGCCGCAACGTGTCGTCCGCCACAAGCCGCGCATCCGCGAGCTTCCACGTGCCGAAGCGCGGGGCAACCACCGAAACGTCCACGAGCCGCTCGACGCCCGAAACGGCGAACGGCGGGAAGCGGAACCGGCCAGCGGCGTCGGTCTGGACGCGCTCGCCTCCGGCCTGAACGACCGCGTTCGCGACCGGCGCGCCGCCGTGCGTCACCGTGCCTTCAAGTCCTGCGCCCGCGCTAGCCACAGCCGCGCCGCGTCCGTTCAGCAAAAGCGCGCAGAGCAGCAGCGCAAATAGCATCTTCCTCATAAGAAACCCCCCATTATCGGCTGTGTTCAGACGGCGTTCGATCCAGCCCCAGGATCGAAGCTCGCACACCGGCCGCATGCCTCGCGGCACACGGTGTTACTAGGGTCATACTCACACACGAGCTTGGGGAGGGGTATAGGACAATGGTCCGGCCCAGGGGCTAGACCGGTGGTGACGAGCGATGAGTGACGAGTTGAAACCAATGGGTCGTGCGCGTTCAGGAAAGCGTGGACGTAGAGACGTTATATATAACGTCTCTACCCCGCCCCCATCGCCTCTCGTCGGGTGTCGGACTCCGTCTCTACGCCGCAGCTGCCGCCCGCTCCACATTCAGCGCAAGCAGCCGCTCCAGCAGCGCCTCGTCGGACAGATCGTGCGGCCAATCGTACGCGTCGAGCACCGCGCGATCCAGCCGCTCGCGGGCAAGCGCGAGCCAGGTGGGGCGCTCGTTGTACAGGTTGGTGAGCGTGCGCTTCTTCAGCTCCGCCTCGCTCGCCCCCTCCGGGTTCAGCCACCGGTCCCGTTTCTCCACCAGCTCCCGCGCCGCATTCGCTATCCCTGCCACGCGCTCGTCGCCCTCCGGCTCTT
>JACDAU010000174.1 GCA_013695265.1 Chloroflexia bacterium | reverse complement strand
GCGGCGAACTGCACGCGATCGGCGCGACCACGCTGGATGAGTACCGCAAGCACATCGAGAAGGACGCCGCGCTGGAGCGGCGCTTCCAGCCGGTGCAGGTGAACGAGCCCTCCGTCGAGGACACGATCTCCATCCTGCGCGGCCTGCGCGAACGGTACGAGGTCCACCACGGTGTGCGCATCAAGGACTCCGCGCTCGTCGCGGCGTCGGTGCTCTCTCACCGCTACATCACCGACCGTTTCCTGCCGGACAAGGCGATTGATCTCGTGGACGAGGCCGCGAGCCGCATCCGCATGGAGATCGATTCCATGCCCGTCGAGCTCGACGAGACCGAGCGGCGGATCCTGCAGCTCGAGATCGAGCGGGAAGCCCTGCGCAAGGAGACGGACGAGGGGTCGCTGGCCCGGCTCGCGGGAATCGAGCGGGAGTTGGCCGACCTCAAGGAGCGCAGTGCTGGTTTAAAGGCCCGCTGGGAACATGAGAAGGCGGCCCTCGTGGATGTGAGCGCCCTCAAGGAGAAGATGGACCGCGTGCGCATCGAGATCGAGCAGGCGGAGCGCTCCTACGATTACGGCCGCGCGGCGCAACTCCGCTACTCGGAACTCGCCGCGCTTCAGCAGCAGCTCGACCAGGCGAACCTGTCCCTGACCGGCCACCAGGAAGGCGCGCTTGTCAAGGAGGATGTGGACGAGGACGACATCGCCGAGGTGGTCAGTCGGTGGACCGGCGTGCCCGTCACTCGCATGATGGAGAGCGAGCTACAGAAGCTGCTGCACATGGAGGACCGGTTGCGACTGCGGGTCGTCGGCCAGGACGACGCGCTCCAGGCAGTCGCGAGCGCGATCCGCCGCGCCCGCGCCGGGCTCCAGGACCCCGACCGTCCGCTGGGTTCCTTCATCTTCCTGGGTCCGACGGGCGTCGGGAAGACGGAGACCGCGCGCGCGCTCGCGGCGTTTCTGTTCGATGATGAACAGGCGATGGTGCGCATTGACATGAGCGAGTACATGGAGAAGTTCGCCGTCTCGCGGCTCATCGGGGCGCCGCCCGGGTACGTGGGCTATGACGAGGGCGGGCAGCTCACGGAGGCGGTGCGTCGCAGACCGTATAGCGTCGTGCTCCTCGACGAGATCGAGAAGGCGCACCAGGACGTCTTCAACGTCCTGCTCCAGGTGCTCGACGATGGCCGCCTGACCGACAGCCAGGGCCGCACGATCGACTTCAAGAACACGGTCATCGTTATGACGAGCAACCTGGGCAGCGCGTTCATTGCGGACCTCGGCCAGGAGCAGGAGAAGTTGATGCAGGAGCGGGTGATGGACGCCCTGCGCGAGCAGTTCCGCCCCGAGTTCCTGAACCGCATCGACGAGGTGATCGTGTACCACCCACTCGGGATGGAGCAGATCGGCGGCATCGTGGACCTGCAACTGGAGGGGTTGAAGCAGCGGCTTGCGGCGCGGCGCATCGGGCTGGAGCTTACCGACTCCGCGAAGCTGCTGCTCGCGGAGCGAGGCTACGATCCCGCGTACGGCGCCCGCCCACTGAAGCGCGCGATCCAGCACCACATCGTGGACACGCTCGCGATGCGCGTGCTCGCCGGCGAATACCGCGAGGGGGACACTGTGCTCGTGGACGTCCAGGATGGCGAGCTGGCGTTCGAGCACCAGCCCGCCGCGGAGCCCGTCGGGGCATAGGCTCGGCGCACCCAATGTGGCTGGCATCCCTCAGGGGGTCAGGGCAATACGTAGGTTTCACCTGCAGGGGCGTTCCATGCAGCGAACGCCCCTGCAGGTATCCGCCAGCACAAGCTTATATCCTGTCGCCCCCGGTACGGGGTCATCCCCCAGAGATCAAGTGACGGGCACCGACCGCGCCTAGATACAGCCCAGCGGCTCCTCCCGCGAACAGGAGGATGATCCCCAGCAGGGTCGGTTCGAAGTACGGCATCACCTGCTCAACGAACACGCTGAAGAGTTCGGTGGCCATCGCGCCCCCGGCCAAGCACCCAATAATTGCCCCCAGGATAATGACGGTAATGTCGAACGCATCGCGCATCCTGACGACCTCCTTTGATCGATTTGACTACCGGCCGCTGGCCCCCAGGCCTCTGCTAGATGTGTGGCCCCGCATCTCGGACGTGTAGAAATCGGCTAGATCACCCGAAGTAGCCGAATGCGAGACCTTACCAGTGTTCGCGAGTTCCTGCTCTAGATAACCGACGCTCTTGCCGCGCAACTCCCGGACCCAACTCGGGACCGGGATACCACCTGCCTGCTTAGCCACCGGCTGGAGCTTCCCCTCTTCCACCTGGTAGCGCCCGAGCGGGGAGACAACTAGGTGGGTACCCTGCTCGTCTGCCTTGGGCTCGAGGAAGAGGACGTACTCCTCGCACAGGCGGTAGGGCGGGTCGTTCTCGTCGTACTGCTCCTCGGTCCAGCCCCAGAAGAGCCGGATTGCCTTGTCCGGCGTGCCCTGCAAGGGCCTCACCACCTCCAGGGTGATGCGGCGGCCGCCGAAGCTCGTGCGCCTCGCGCCTTCCGGCGGACTCTCCACCCCCGTCACGCGCGCGAGCACGACCGCCGTGGCGCGCTCCTCGGCCTCCGCCAGCGTCTGCGGCCAGAACTCCCACAAGACGTTCAGTGGTGGTTGCTCCACAGGCTCCCGCGGGCCGGGGGAGCAACTCGCTTCGTCGGTCGATCCGCCCGCGAACTGCGGCCCTAGCAGGTCCGCTAGCAGATCAAGGACGACCTTGTCCTCCCCGAGGTACAGGACAATCACCCTCTCCTTGCGGTAGAAGTGCGGCTGGCCCGCCCACAAGATGCTCATCGCCCGCGGCTGGCCGTCCGGGCCGATCTTCGAGGCGTCTTCCTCGGCTGCATTGAGTCCATCCTCGCCCAGGTCGGTGTCGTCGTAGTTATAGGACTGCAACTCGACAGGACTCTTGAAATCCCTTCCGCTGACGCGGAGTACCGTGCCCTCCGCTCTCAGGAAGGGTTGCCGGACATCGGCGACGGGCTCGACCTCATACCCCTTCCCCCGCAGGTGATCGACGAAGCTAACGTGGTCTCTGAGCGGCCCGCCGTGGCTGTACCGCTCGATCCCAACCGTGGCGGGTAGTGGCTGCCCGCAGGCCGTGCTAAGGAGCACAACCGCTAAGGTCAGCGATAACCACCAGTCTCGTCGCATCGTGCTGTCCTCCGAAGCATTGAGGTGAGAAGCTTAATCCTACCGTTGATCGCCGGCGCGAGTGCCTACCTGCTAGAACGACCAGCCGGGGTCGGAAGTTCCCTTTATCGTTTCGACCGCAACACTGCCCGTGATGACCGCTGCCCTCCCATGAGGCATAGTTGCTCGCGCTCACTCGACCTGCTCGGATCGAACTGTATGCTGCCGTGGTCGATCGCCCACACCATAACCCGCAGCGCCACCAGGTGCTCGTTCAATTTGAATCTCTTGGGATATGTTGAGGGACGGCCGACATGGTGACACCGGGCACGGGTCGCCACGCCCGGGGGAACCATGCGTGGGGTATACTCTGCGGGATGGTGCCCACGCAGCCGATGCGGGGCGCAGGAGGGCAAATGACAAGCGTCGAGACACTGAAACCCACACGGCGACGCTTCACTACGGACGAGTATCACCGCATGGCTGAGATCGGCGTGCTCCTCGAAGACGAGCGCGTGGAGCTGATCGAGGGAGAGATACTCCGGATGAGTGCCAAGGGCAGCAGACACAATGGTTGCATTATCGCCCTGGACGATCTGCTGCGCGAGCAGCTTAACCGGGATACGGCCATGATTAGCGTGCA
>JACDAU010000170.1 GCA_013695265.1 Chloroflexia bacterium | reverse complement strand
ACCGGGAGGTCTCCGGATCGTGTCGGCTGTTCCATCGTAATTGGCGCCATAGTACACCTCCGGCCACACCGCCGTGAGCAGCGAGAGCAGCCCTCCCAAGGGTACTCTAGCAGACTACCGTCCGGAGAACGTTACGGCAAGCGTCACGGCGTGGCTGGCTTTAGGGACGAGGCGGGCTAGGGCCTGTCTGATGAATACCGGAATGCCAGCAGCCCAGTGCTGACTGATGCCGTGGAACGCCCGAAAGCGGCTAAAACAGGCGTGCTCAGCCCACATATTAGTTGCCAATCGCTCCCGTTTCGATTCATCAGACACGCCCTAATACGCAATCCGCTTGTGTACTCCTGCATATCATCCCGACCTCCGTGAGGGATCCGTATCCCTGACCACGGATTCCTCGCTGCGCTCGGAATGACAGAAGCATTACTCGGAAAGAAAGATTACTATTCAGCCGGAGTAAGTATTATGCATCGGCGTGGACCGCGCCGATTCAGATCGACGCGCCCGGGAGATCGACGCCGGACTGCACGAGCGCCAGGTCGGCGTCCACCATCAAGCGGACCAGTTCTTCGAAGTTGACCTCGGGCGCCCAGCCCAGGTCGCGCTTAGCCCTGGCGTAGTCGCCGACGAGCAGGTCCACCTCGGCGGCGCGCAGGTATCGGCTGTCGATCACGACGTGATCGTGCCAGTCGAGCCCGGCGTGCGAGAAGGCGACCTCGACCAGCTCGCGCACGGAGTGGGTCTCGCCGGTCGCGATCACGTAGTCGTCCGGCGCATCGGCCTGGAGCATCAGCCACATCGCTTTGACGTAGTCGCCAGCGTAGCCCCAGTCGCGCTTCGAATCGAGGTTGCCCAGGCGCAGTTCGGACTGTAGTCCAGCCTTGATGCGGGCGGCACCGTACGACACCTTGCGCGGCACGAACTCCAGCCCGCGGCGGGGAGACTCGTGGTTGAAAAGTATGCCGCTGCACGCGAAGAGGTCGTAGCTCTCGCGATAGTTCACGGTGATGTAGTGGCCATACACCTTCGCGACGCCGTACGGACTGCGCGGATAGAACGGGGTGTTTTCGTTTTGTGGGACTTCGCGTACCTTGCCGAACATCTCTGAGCTTGACGCCTGGTAGAAGCGCGACTGGGGACTGACAAGCCGTATGGCGTCGAGCATGCGCGTGACGCCGAGCGCGGTGAACTCGCCCGTGAGAACCGGCTGGTCCCAGCTCGTTGGCACGAAGCTCTGCGCTCCCAGGTTGTACACCTCGTCGGGCTGGTACTTCTGGAGGATGTTGATGAGGGAGAGCTGGTCGAGCAGGTCCCCGGTCACCAGTTCGATGTCGTTCTGTATATGGGTAATTCGCCCGAAGTTTTCCAGGCTCGTGCGGCGGACCATCCCCAGGACCCGGTAGCCCTTCCCGAGCAGAAATTCCGCGAGGTAGGATCCATCCTGTCCCGTCACGCCGGTAATCAGTGCTGTCTTCATGCGCGTTGTTTCTCTCCCTCCGTCTGCTCTCGCCAGTACGTGAGCACATCTCGAATGGTCTGCTCAAGCGAGATCTGGGGCGCCCAGCCCGTTGCGCGCCGAAACTTCTCCGGGTTGGCGCAGAGTTCCGGCACGGTCGATGGCGTTAGCCGCTCCGGGTCAGTCTCCACTGTCGCCGGAACCGCCGAGAGGCGCAGCAACTCCTCCAGAATCCACCGCACGGGAACGCTCCGTCCCGAGCCGATATTGTACACCTCACCTGCTACGGCCTGGGTCGCCGCCAGCCGGTACGCCCGCGCCACGTCGCGCACATCCGTGAAGTCGCGCCGGGCATCAAGGTTGCCGGTGCGGATCACGGGCGGGTCGAGTCCGGCCTCGATGCGGGCGACCTGCCGGGCAAACGCGGAGACGACGAAATCGGGTCGTTGGCCGGGGCCAGTGTGGTTGAAGGGGCGCAGCACCGTGACCGGCAGGCCGTGACTTGTGTGGAGGCTGAGGGCCAGGAGGCTCTGCGCGGCCTTGCTGACGCCATACGGGCTGACCGGCGCGAGGGGCTGTTCTTCATGGATCGGCAGATGCTCCGGCCGCACTGCGCCATACTCTTCTGCGGAACCCACCGAGAGCACACGCGGCGCCGGAACGAGGTCGGCTACGGCATAGAAGAGGTTCGCCGCGCCGAGGAGGTTGTTCGAGAGGGTAGCTGCGGGATCCTTGAACGAGAGGGGCACGGAGCTTTGTGCCGCGAGGTGTATTACAACGTCCGGTTGCGCGTCCTCGACGGCCCGGCGGACCTGATCGCCCTCGCCCAGGTCTGCGCGCACGGACCGCATGGCGTTGTGACGTTGCGTGGACCGGTCGAGCGTCCACACCGTCCACCCGGCACGCGCCATCTCCGCTGCGACATGCGGCCCGACAAAGCCGGACGCACCCGTTATGAGCGCGGTTCCCGTAGCCATCGCTTCCTCCAGGACATTCGACCGATGACGGTGGTTCCCTGCATAGACCGGCACCAGTATACCGTTCTGTGCGGACCCGGTCGGCGCCACATGGCTATGCCCTGACGACCCGTGTGTTGGCTGGCACCGCGCTTGCAACGGTCGGCCCTGCGATTGGTTGTCCCGTCGCTCATCGGCACAATGCGCCGCCAATCGGGAAGGTGCTTGGAGGGCGTCTGATGACGTGGGCAGGAGGAATGCATGGCATCGACGGGCGTGGCAGAGCAGCGGCCAACCAACCGCGTCAAGCAATGGCTGCTCCAGGGGCAATTAAAGGAGATGGAGGGGCCACATCAACGGGAGCAGACGCATCGCGAGCATCCGTGGTGGAAGGTGATGTGTCTGACCGGCGTGGACTACTTTTCCACGCTCGGCTATCAACCCGGCATCGCCGCCCTCGCCGCAGGCGCGCTCTCGCCGGTCGCCACGCTCATCCTCGTGCTGATCACGTTGTTCGGCGCGCTGCCGATGTATAAGCGCGTCGCGCAGCAAAGCCCCCACGGTGACGGCTCCATCTCGATGCTTGCCAACGTGCTGTCGTGGTGGCAGGGAAAGCTGTTCGTGCTCTGCCTGATCGGGTTCGTGGCGACCGGCTTTATCATCACGATCACCCTCTCTGCCGCAGATGCCACGGCGCACATTGTCGAGAACCCGTTCGCGCAGGGACTGCACGGGTTTGAAATCGTCATCACGCTGGCGCTGATCACGCTGTTGGGGGCGGTGTTTCTCAAGGGGTTCGCGGAGGCCATTGGTATCGCGGTTGTGCTGGTCGCGCTCTATATCGGTCTGAACCTCGTTGTTCTGGGGGTGGGTTTTGTTGAGATAGCGCAGAACCCGACGCTGATCTCCGAGTGGCGCACCGACCTGTTTCGCGCGCATGGCAATCCCCTGTTGATGTTCGGCGCGGCGCTGCTGCTGTTCCCCCGGCTCGCGCTGGGTCTCTCCGGCTTCGAGACCGGCGTTGTTGTGATGCCGCTCGTGAAGGGGGACGCGGACGACGAGCCGGAGAACCCGCGCGGACGCATCCGCAACGCGAGCAAGCTGCTGACGACTGCGGCGGTGATCATGAGCGTGCTGCTGATCGCGAGCAGCCTCGTGACCACGCTGCTGATCCCGCATGAGGAGTTCGAAGCGGGCGGGGAGGCGAGCGGCCGTGCACTGGCATTCGTCGCGCACGAGTACCTGGGTGATCTGTTTGGCAC
>JACDAU010000119.1 GCA_013695265.1 Chloroflexia bacterium | reverse complement strand
CCTCGCGGATCATCGCCTCGGAATCGGTCCATCCCTGCACCTCGGTGTCTGGAAAGAGGTCGCTGAGGTAGAGGTGCGGCGCGTTCAGGGGGTCGTTCGAGTTGTCGTTCAGGGGTGGACGTGGCGGAGGACCGCCGGGCGTGAGGAAGCGGTCGACATCCTCCTGCTTACGAGCGCAGAGCGCGACGATCTCGAAGTCACCGAGGCCGCGATCCAGCAGCGCCTTGTAGCCGTGCAGGTGCGCGGGCAGGATACGCCCGGTACCCACGATGCCGATGCGGAGGCGTCCAGTGCTCATTGCTGTTGCTCCTTGCTGCGGTGCGAAGTATCCGCGATACGCACTTTTGATTCCCGGTGAATACCACACTCCGAATGGTTCGCCCGACCAAGTGGCCACGGATTCTTCGCTTCGCTCAGAATGACATGGCTGGCGGGGGTGCGCGCGTAGCCACGGTCGTTGCTTTAGAAGCTGGTCTCCAGGTCGAGCACGCGGCCGCTGCGTGCGGACTCGACGGCTTTGATCATGATTTCAAGGGCGTGGCGGGCGTGCTCGGCGCTGAGTTCCGGGTGCTTGCCCTCCCACACACAGTCCACGAGGTGGTCGACGATGATTGCCCGGCCCAACTGCGCGACGCGCTCCTGCTCCTGACTCAGCCCCCACGACTGTGGGGTGATCCAGCCGCCCATACCTGGCACGGCGTCCACCCGGTAAACCTCCAGCGGCGGAACCTCCGGCCCCGACCAGCGATCCCCCATGTTCAGGGTGCCCTCGCGGCCAAAGACCTCGATCCGGGGTCCGCGCGCCGCGTTCACGTTGAACGTGCCGTCTATCACCGCGTACGCGGAATCGCCGAAGTCAAGCATGAACAGGGTGTTGTCGTCTGCGGTGACCTCGATCTGCGTATCCTTGAACGGCCCGCCACGCACCGTGCGGGTGGGCTCCGTGATGCCGGAAAAACCGACAACGCGCTTCGCAGGCCCGAGCAGGCTGGTGATCTCGTGGATGCCGTAGACGCCCATGTCGAAGAGCGGGCCAGAGCCTTTCTGATAGAACCATGATGGATCGCCCGGCCAGTTGCCTGCGGCAGGACCGCCATGCGACGAGCGCGCGCGGGCAAAGGCGATCCGCCCGATCGTGCCCTCGCGTATCAGGCGGCGCGCTTCCCGGTGGTAGGGGTAGATCGCGTTCGGTGGAGAGCAGACGAACGTGAGCCCTTTGCTGCGCGCAGTCTCGATCACTGCGTCCGTCTCTTCCATCGTGGTCGCGATCGGCTTCTCGGAGACGACGTGCTTTCCCGCTTCAAGGATCTGCAAGGACGTTGCGCCGTGAAAAGGAATCGGGGTGAGGTTCGCGACTGCATCAATGTCCGCGCGACTCAGCATCTCCTCCAGGCTGCCGTACACCTCCGGCACGTCGAACTCACGCTGCGCCTGCTGGGCACGCTCCAGTACGGTGTCGGCGACCGCGACGAGCGTCACCTTTTCAGAGATGTGGCGCAGATTCGGCATGACTCCATGCCGGGTCGTGGCGATCATGCCCGTGCCGAGCACTCCCAATCTCAGTGGTTTCTGGTCCATGAATATCACTCCTCGTGGTTCATACAGCATCAGGGGTCGCGTGTTGCGCGCTCCGGCGCCCTGGCACGGCAGCTACGTCAGATGCGAGACAGACAGGGGCAGCGAGACCGAGCTTCCCATCTCCGCAGAGAGCAGACCTGCCTCCAGCACCTCCTGCGCGGCGATGCCTACCTCCGGGCTGCACAGGCCCGTGATTGGCTCCCCAGAGCGAATGTGCCGGAGGAACATTTCCGCGCTGCTGCGATGCCCCTCCGGTGGAGGCGAGACCTCCACCGGACTGCCGGGGTCGTCCTCCCGTGTCGCGAGCAGGAGCTGACCGCCGTCCACGACGATTGTGCCCTCGGTGCCGTAGAACATTGGAATGTAGCTGGTGAGGTGTCCGATCTGCGTCCAGGATGCCGTCGTCGTGCTGAGTGCGCGGGCGTGCTGCATGATCAGCACCGCGTTGTCTTCCGCGGGCAGATCCTCCTTAAAGAGGCGCGCGGAAACGCCTGTGACCCGCGAGGGTAGCCCGAGTAGGTGGCAGGTCATCGCTGCACCGTAGCAGCAATAGTCCATCAACGCTCCGGCGCCGTTTCGGACGGGGTCATACAGCCACCCCGCGAAGTACGGGGAGCAGCCGAGTTCACGAGGGCCATTGTGCGCGGAGCGATAGGTTACCTGGTACACATCCCCAATACGACCCTCCTCGATCATGCGGAAGGCCTGACTCAGTGCTGGCCGCCAGGCAATGGGCCAGTTCACCATCAACTGCACGCCCGCCGCCCGCGCTGCGCGACGCATTCGATCCGCGCCGGCAAGGGTCGAGGCCATCGGCTTCTCGACCATGACGTGCAGCCCATGCGCGGCTGCCTGTTCCGTCAGTTCCTCCCCAAGCAGGTTGTCGGCATAGATGTACACGGCGTCGAGGTCGACACCCTCCAGTAGGTGTTCGTACGTATCGAACACTTGTGCGTCTGAATATGTGTGAGCCATCTTCTGCCGCAGCTCCTCGTTCGGGTCCGCGGCGGCGACCAGCACCCCATCACTGCTCGCGGCGAGGGATTCAAGGTTCTCCCAGATGTGGTCGTGTGTGAGCCCAAGCGCACCAACGCGCAGTTTCTCAGCCATGTTCCAGTCCTCCGTCCACTTACCGCCTTGGCTTGTGTGAATATTCGTTTTCGCCTTGCGATACCTACAACGCTATCACGCTGCCTGGTAGGCGTTCCGGGATGCCCGCAGTGCCAGCGTCAACGGCGGTGTAGTACGCCTTGCACGCGGCCAGATTACTCCAGGCATCCTCGGCAGTGGCGATAGGAGCCCGCTCGCCACGGATGCTCGCGAGGAGATGATCGAGTCCGGTGCTGTGGGCCGAGAGTGGCGCCATGTGCACCCAGCCGTTGAACGGGGGGAAGCTACCACTAACGGAAAGACGGCCAGACAAGGAGTCGAGCGCGACCGCGCCCTCGTCGCCGACCAGGTTCATCTGATTGCGGAAGGCACCGGGCAGACCGAGCCAGGTGTCCTCGATCGTCGCGACCACGCCGCCGCCGAACACGGCCGTCGCGGTGCCATAGTCTTCCACTGCGAGTTCCGGGTACTTCAGGTTGCCTGCCCAGCCGAAAATCTGCACTATCTCATCCTGGAGTAGCCAGCGCAGCAGATCGATATGGTAGATGCTGTGGTCGATCCAACTGCCGCCCGGCGTGCGTGCGGGATCGGTGAACCAGCCGGGGTTTGCGTCGCCCTCCCAGCCTTGCGGCAGTCCGGCCCAGAGGCTGAAGCCTGCGGTGCGGATCTGCCCCAGCCGACCCTCGGAGATCCACTGCTTCAGGGTGCTCGCGTGCGCTGACAGGCGGCCGCGCGACTCCGCCGGCAAGAAAGTGACTCCCGTCTCGCGGACGGCCTGCAGAACCTCCGTTGCCTCCGGCAGCGTGCGCGCCAGCGGCTTGATCGAGAGCACGTGCTTGCCGCTCCGCGCGGAGTCGATGCAAATCGTGGGATTGCGGTCAACGCTGCTGAAGCTGGCGATTACGTCGATGCCGTCGTCCTCGATTAGTTCCCGAGGCTCCGTGGTCAGACGCTCGACCCCCGCGCGCTGGGCAACCGGCTGCGCTCTGCTGGTGTCATCGTCTGCGATTCCAACGAGGACAGCCCCGTCGTGCGCGGCGACGGCCTGGATGAAGGGAAGTGCGCCGTACCAGTGGTCGAGGCCAACGACGGCGACGCGGACAAGGGAAGTACTCATGGCATGTTCCTCTCTCGCTGCAAAGTGCCAAACATCATAACCGAAGCGGGGGCCGCTTGGGTGGGACCAGACGGATACCGGCCGATCACCGTCTTTCAGATGTGACGCAAAACGCGTACCTCGCTCTTCAGGGCAAAGGTGTCAAGGTCGGCGGAACGGGAAGTACGTTCTGGATTGGCAGCTCGTTGAACGCGAACTGGATGAAATGTGATACCGTATGGTCGCGAAGCGTCGGAGGAACGATCCGCACTCACAAACCTTGGGGCCAAGACTGTGACAAGTTCGGAACGCGTGGCCGAAACACCCATCGATGGAGCGCTGTCCGCAGTCGACTTCTATTGGACGGTGGTGCTATCCCCTGGGAGCAGGGGGCATGGCGACGTGCTGGTTCTTGGGGCGCGTGCAGTTCAGCCTGAGGCGAATGCCAGGGAGTGGCGACAGTGAGCACACAGAATCATCTCCCTGCCGCGAGGCTACATGGCCGCGCGCTGGGGCTCACCCGTTCGGCTTGGGGAGTGATCGCGCTTCTCACGCTCGCGCTCTTCCTGGTCGCCGTGGCCACGCGCTACGACCAGCCTGCGCCTGTTGGTGACGTGCGCGGGGGAATGTTGCGACTTGGGCTGTCGTTCGGAGCGTACGCCGTGTACAACATGGCCCTCGGTGTCGGGTTTGCCGCAGGCTGTTTCGCGGTCGCAGCCGTACTGTTTTGGCGCAGGTCGAACGACCCAATGGCGCTGTTCGTTTCTGCGACGCTGATCACGTTCGGCGCCTCACCTACCTTGTATACGCTTGCGGACGTCCGCTTTCTTGCCGTACCGGTTCTGATTATCGGCTCCATCGGGTGGACCGCGATCGGGGTGTTCTTCTATGTCTTCCCGGATGGCCGGTTCGTGCCCCGGTGGACGCGCTGGCTCGTGCTCGTATGGTTGTTGATGCAGATACCGTGGAACCTTTCTTACCGGTCGGCGCTGTACCCAGCCAACTGGCACCCGCTGCTCTTCGCGCCGGTCGAGGCGAGCCTGTGGGGTAGCGCCCTGTTCGCACAAGTTTACCGCTATCGCAGTGTCTCCGGCCCACAGGCGTGCCAGCAGATGAAGTGGCTCGTGTCCGGCCTTGCGGTGGTCTTGACGATCGTCCTGCCGATCAACTTGCTCGACATACTCGCCCCGGAGCTCATCGCGCCCGGCTCGGCCTACGAGGTTGCTGCCGTGACGCTCAACTTCCTCGGTCTCCTGCTAATGCCGGTGGCGATGGGGATCGCGGTGCTGCGGTACCGACTATACGACATCGACCTGCTCATAAACCGGGCGCTGGTATATGGTGCGCTCACCGCGCTGCTCGTCGGGGTGTACCTGGGCAGCGTAGTGCTATTGCAGCGGCTCATGCAGGTCGTGACCGGCGAGGAATCGCAGTTTGCCGTCGTAGTGTCCACGCTCACGAGCGCAGTGCTCTTCGGACCGCTGGAGCGGCGCACGCAGGCGGTGATAGACCGCCACTTCTACCGCAGGAGGTACGATGCAACGAGGACGCTCGCGGCGTACGGCGCGACCCTCCGCGACGAGGTGGACCTCGGCAGACTCACCGGTGACCTGATGGAGGTGGTGCAGGAGACGATGCAACCGGCGCATGCCTCGCTATGGCTGCGCGCACCGGATGACTCACGGCTCGGCGACACATTCAAGGACGGTGCGCACCAGAGGGCCGGGGAGGTGGTGGTATGAGCGCCCGCACCGCCGCATGGCTGGCCTGGTCGCTGGTGTGTCTGTCCGCGCTGGGCAACGCGCTCGCACTCCTCCTCGGCCTCTCTCGCATAAATCCCGTCGCGGACGCACCGCCCATCGCGGCCGGCGAGGCCCTGCAATACGTGACCCAGCTATCGTACGCTGTCGTGGGCGCGTTGATCGCTTCCCGCCGACCGAAGAACCCGATCGGCTGGATATTTTGCGCGCTGGGCATCTTGTCGGCGCTCGTCAGCCTAACTTACGAGTATGCCGTGTATGGGCTGCTCACCAATTCCCACTCGCTGGCGGGCGCGGCGGCTGTGGGGTGGCTGAGTCAGTGGATATGGGCGCCCACGGTCGGCCTGTGGGCGCTCTCAATGTTGCTCTTTCCCAGCGGCGAGTTGCCATCGCGCCGCTGGCGGTGGGTGTCGTGGTCCGTGATGGGAGCGAGTGCGCTGGTGGTGGCGCCCGTGCTTCTCATGTGGCCGCTCAGAGGGCCGGTTCTGCTCGAAGCGAGTGGTGCGATCCCGGGGGCAGGAAGTCTCAACATGGTTGTCGACATCGCGGTCGCGATCCTTCTGGCCAGCGTCCTTCCTCCGGCGGCATCCCTGATCGTGCGCTACCGGGGCGCGCATGGCGAGGAACGCCAGCAACTCAAGTGGCTCGCCTACGCCGCCGTGTTGGTGCTGCTGGTATGGACGGGCATCTCCATCCTGGAGTTCCTGGACGTGCCACTTACGGTGGGGATTGCGGGTGTGGCGTTTGCCCTCGTACTCCCAGCCATACCCATCGCCGCTGCAGTTGCCATCCTGCGATACCGCTTGTACGATATCGACCTCATCATCCGCCGCACGCTAGTCTACGGCGCGCTGACGGCGACGCTCGCGGGGGTTTATCTCGCCGGTATCGTCTCGCTGCAGGCGGTGCTGCGCGCCTTCACCGGCCAGGGTTCGAGCCTGGCGGTGGTGGCCACGACACTCGGTATCGCCGCACTCTTCCGACCGTTGCGCCGGCGCATCCAACGTGGCATAGATCACCGGTTCTTCCGCCGCAAGTATGACGCGGCCCGCACGCTCCAGGCGTATAGCGCGCACTTGCGTGACGAGGTGGACCTGGAGATTTTGAACGGCAAGCTCATCGGTGTCGTGAAGGAGACGGTGCAGCCGGCGCACGTGTCCCTATGGTTGCGCCCCCCGGAGCATCGGACATGAGCGAGAACATCGAGCCTATGCTGCACGGCCGCGGGCTCCGGGTCGCACGGCTCGCCTGGCTCGCGCTCGCCGCGCTGGCGCTGACGACGTTGGCAGCCGGTGTGCCGGTCCGGTTCGAGGAGCTCCGATCCGTGTGCACACCGGGCCGCTGCGCCGAGTACCAGATGTCACCTGCTGGCGCCCGTAAGCTCCTGGACCTTGGGCTCTCGACGACAGCGTACGCCGCATACTACGCCGCGGTCGAGCTCGCCTCCGCGTCGGTGTTCTTCGCGACGGCTGCCGTCGTCTTCTGGCGCAGGTCCGCCCACTGGGTGGCGCTATTCGTGGCGTTCACGCTCGTGGCGCTGGGCGCGACGGTCCAGTCCAGCGTCGCCGTCCTGACCCAGAGCGCGAGCCCGTGGCAC